>NZ_JAAKEF010000001.1:0-257320 GCF_011039055.1 Adlercreutzia sp. ZJ154 | reverse complement strand
TGCGATATGCGATCGATGTGGTATTTGGGGAGCTCAACCTTATGTTAAGCTCCCACGGCGGCAAATAAAGGTGGTTGAGTTTTAAATCACCCGGTCCCTGACACCTTCGTTGTTATCTCGATAGATTACTTTGAGTACCCTTGCAAATAACTTTTGCTGATTTTTGGCACCAAAACAGGCATTAAAATCTCTTTATTTCAATTTACTACAAAATATTGAAATAAAAAGGGTATACTGAGATTCGTGTTTCAAAAAGAGAAAGGCGGGCATGGGGCGTTCGGGCGAATATGTGAGCAATTTATCTGGTGAGATAGCATACCGTTCTTTTAGACCGGCACCGCTTCCTCTAGAACCTCAAATTGCATTGGACAGCGACGATCTTCGGCTTCTCCTTGCCGCTTCTCGCCGTTTGCAAGAGTTAGACACGATGGCTCAGTTCATTCCGGATGCGCAACTCTTCGTGTCGCAGTATGTGCGCAAGGAGGCGCTTGTCTCGTCTCAGATCGAAGGTACCCAGTGTACGCTCGACGATCTGCTCGATCCTGAGGTTGAGAGCAATGCCGACTTAGATGTTGAGGATGTTGTCTGCTACACGAAAAGCCTCTGGCATGCGATCGACCGTCTTGACGAAATGCCTCTTTGTAACCGTTTGCTCTGCGAGGCGCATGCTCGGCTGCTCGGTAACGGGCGGGGCTCCGAGCGTAATCCGGGTGAATTTCGACGCTCGCAGAACTGGATCGGTCCGTCGGGGTGTACGCTGAAAGATGCACGCTATATCCCGCCTAACGTCGATGACATGATTGACTCGCTTGCCAACCTAGAGCGCTACATCAATGCCGACCCTGAAATTGATCCGCTTATTCGTGCGGCTCTTATCCACTATCAGTTCGAGACGATCCATCCTTTCCTTGACGGCAACGGCAGGATCGGACGCATGCTCATCTTGCTTTACCTCATCGATCAGGAAATGTTGCACAGCCCAGTGCTCTATGTTTCCTACTTTCTCAAGCGCAATCAAATTGAGTATTATGACCGCATGGGTGAAGTGCGGCGATCGGGCAACTACGAGCAATGGATTCGCTTCTTCCTAGAGGCCGTGAAGGCGGCCGCTGAAGATGCCCTTGAATCAGCGCGCACCCTCGACCGTCTACATCGGGAAAGCTGGGAGATCGTAGCGGCACAGCGTGCGGCGAAGTCGCTCTCCAGCGTGCTCGAATACGTGGAGAAGCGCCCCATCATGAGCATTGGGCGTTGCGCGAAGGAATTGTCCTTGAGCTACAACACGGTTGCTTCGGCGGTACGCAAGCTGTGCGCTCTCGGGATTCTGAGGGAAACCACCAACGCTTCGCGCAACCGTGTGTTCGCCTACGAGAGCTACCTAGCTGTTCTTCGACGAGGAACCGAGCCGCTCGGTGGCGACCGATAATGGTTTTAACAAAGACTGATGTAGCTCCCGGCTTCGGGACCCTCCGTCACGTACAATTTGCTTATAATGGATTTCTTATTTGTCTACCTACATTCACAGATAGAAGTACCACATGGGTAGGACTGTCAACAAAAATCCTCGACGCGGCGGTCGAAGTCGCATACGGCGTCAACTTCAACGGTGACGAAGAAAAGATAGTCGCGCACTTGTTTAAGCTCTATGCAGAAGTCACAAAGGAGACCAGCTATATGAAGTCAAGATCTGATTCGTAGTTATTTGAAGATTTGTTAGCACGTTCGTTTTATTGGAAATCGCACTTTGACAGCTGAATATTGAATGCTTTTAGGCGCAATAAACCAAGCCCTTCCGGGCAGCGCATGATGGTAGGTTATCAATGATCCTATTTATCTGGGTCGTAGGGCATCTCAAGCGCACTCATTCGTCTACCTCGCTTGCAATGAATGCCATCATTTCTTCCGCAGACTTGAAACGATGTCCGGTTCCACCTTTTGCGATGATCTTCTCCGCTTCTTTCATGGCGGCTATTGTTTCTTCGTTGGGTACTTCATTCGAATAGCCAAGGTCGAGCGGAATGGCATGGTCGCGAACCATCTGCTTGTAAAAGGCTCTGGTGACTCCAGAAAGATCGAAGCCGTAGTATTCCGCAACTGCCGAAGCGTCACGTTTTAAATCGCTATCTATTCTCATGGTTAAAGTTGCGGCAGCCATAATATCCTCCTTATACGTACTGACAAATATATAGTAACGTATGTGCAATCTACTACAAGGAGAAAAGTAATCATACAACCAAAATAATCATTTAGCGCTGCGATATGCGATCGATATGGTATTTGGGGAGCTCAACCTTATGTTAAGCTCCCGCGGCGGTAAATAAAGGTGGTTGGGTTTTAAATCGCTTCGTCGCCGGATTCGCCGGTACGGATGCGTATTACCTCATCAACTGGGCTAATAAAAATCTTTCCGTCACCCACTTCGCCTGTGCGTGCTGCATTTTGTATCGTTTGCACAATGCTCGCGGTGTCTGCATCATCAGCCACAATTTCAAACTTTACTTTAGGAACCATGTTAAGTAAAACTTCTGTTCCGCGGTAATACTCTTTCCAGCCATGCTGATTGCCGCAACCGTTTACTTGGCTTACTGTCATGCCTTTTACGCCCGATTCAAACAGAGCATCTTTTAGTATTTCCAGTTTTTCCGGTCTTACTATTGCTGTAATTCGTTTCATATCTGCGTTGCTCCTTTAATCGAGTCCGATATATGCTGGATATGCAGATTCGCCGTGTTCTGCAACGTCTAAGCCTTGTGCCTCGGCTTCATCGCTTACGCGAAGTTTACCGTGGAATACAAGTTTCACTATAAGTCCTAGCGCTATATCGCATATTCCAACAAACGCTACCGTTATTGCAATGCCTAATATCTGGCTTCCCAAAAGCGACCAATCGCCTGTGTAGAATAATCCGCCAAAATCTGTCCATGATAGCTCTGGTACGCAGAACAAACCGGTCATTATGCCGCCCACAATGCCACCTACGCAATGGCATCCGAATGCATCTAACGCATCGTCGTAGCCAATTTTTGGCTTTAGCCAAGATATGGCGAAATAACATATGGGCGACACAGCTAGTCCCATAACAATCGCTGCCCAAGGTTCAACAAAGCCAGCCGCCGGGGTTATAACAACAAGACCAGCAACAAGACCTGTGCATGCGCCTACCAGAGTTGGTTTTTTAACACGTATGCGCTCCACTAAAATCCAAGACACAACGCCTGCGCCACTTGCACATACGGTGTTGACTAAGGCTAAAGCAGCAATTCCGTCGGCTGCAAATTCACTTCCGGCGTTAAATCCAAACCAGCCAAACCATAATAGTGCAGCACCAAGCGCAATAAAGGGAACATTGTGGGGTCTATAGCTCATAGCGCCGAATCCTTTTCTGCGACCGACCATTACACACAACACAAGAGCTGTAAGACCAGACGATATGTGTACTACATCGCCGCCAGCGAAGTCGAGCGCGCCAATCTTATCGCCTATAAGCGACCCGTCTCCACCCCAAACCATATGAGCGAGTGGGGGATATATCAGTATTGTCCAACATATAAGGAATGCAGCTATTGCGCCAAAGCGCATACGTCCTGCAACGCCACCTGTAATTATTGCAGTAGTAATCATGCAAAATGCCATTTGGAATACCACGTCTGTAATTGCTGGATATACTGCATCTTCTCCGGGCGCTTCTGCTTCAAGCAACATGTCGGTTGTGTTGCCTAAAAGAAACAGCTGATCGAAACCACCAAATATAGGGTTTTCTCCACTTCCGCCATAGGCAAAAGACCATCCGCATACCGTCCACGTTATGGCAACAATTCCAAGTGCTGCAAAAACCATCATCATTGTATTGCCGACATTTTTGCGGCGGGATAAACCACCGTAAAAGAATGCTAGACCCGGTGTCATAAGTAATACTAGCATCGCGCATATCAGCATGAATCCCGTATTCCCGGTATCCATTCTCAACTCCTTTATTACTGTTTTACTGGGACGCTTTTGATAATGCCACCAAAAAATTTCGCATTTGATGTAGCGCTTTGATGTTTACTGAATTGAACGAGCTTTTTAACAATTAGGAATGCTAGCTGTTACATGGCAGAAACACATTGTCTTGGATAGAATAGAGCAAGCATGTTTTGAATATACTAGGAGGCGTACATGTCTGAATATACATATAAAACACGTGGCGTATGTGCTCGTCAGATTGATTTTGAGATAGATGGTGATGTATTGCGCAATGTAAGATTTACAGGTGGCTGCGACGGAAATCTGCGAGCAATTTCCAAGCTAGTAGATGGCATGCCAGTTGATGATGTTGCGTCTTTATTGGAAGGTAACACCTGCGGACCTAAGTCTACAAGTTGCGCCGATCAATTGGCTCAAGCTATTAAACAGGCTAAGGCGTAAATAAATGCTGCCCGGCCACACAGCTTCTGCGGCTCCTATACCTCAGTTTACCGATTCTGAATCGGTTGCGCTGAAGGTGCTTCCGTGTTTGCTAGACATTGGCGAGAGCATGATTTTGGCAGGCGCTGATGTAAATTTGGTCGAGTTGCTTGTGCGTCGTGTGGGCCATGCTTATGGTGCCGTGAAAATGAACGTATTGGTAATAACTGCATCAATAATAGTAACTATGACCATGCCGGATACGCGCGAATATACCCAAACGCGGCGTATTGAGAACG
The DNA here is from genome assembly GCF_011039055.1 of Adlercreutzia sp. ZJ154. Classification (NCBI taxonomy): domain Bacteria; kingdom Bacillati; phylum Actinomycetota; class Coriobacteriia; order Eggerthellales; family Eggerthellaceae; genus Adlercreutzia; species Adlercreutzia sp. ZJ154. Next base: position 252,635 of record NZ_JAAKEF010000001.1, on the reverse strand, counting down.
CCGGCGAAACCGACTTTGCAAAATTGGAGAAATTGACAAATCTCTGTATTGAATCGTATCAAAAACCTATTCCACCAGATGAATTGAAGCGTCGCTTTGAAGAAATTCGGAGTATAGCCTTCCCGAAATCTTTTTTGTTTGTTGGCGGTGTAATTGCTTCTGCTAGTTTTGCCGTTTTCTTTGGTGGCTCAATCCTTGATGGTGTGGTTACGGCGGCATTTGCTGTGCTTATGTGCCTTATGATTGTGTATTTGAAACCAATTACTCCAAACACTATTGCGTTCAATTTTATGTCTTGCGCTATAACGGGGTTGTGTATTGGGGCTGCGTCGTTGTTTGTGCCTAATATGTCTGTTGACATGGTAATCATAGGCGTGATAATGCTTCTAATTCCGGGTGTAGCTATGACAAATGCCACGCGCGATATGATCTCAGGCGACACTATATCCGGTGTTATGCGCTTTGTTGAAACAATTTTGTGGGCAGCGTCTATCGCTCTTGGGTTTATGGCATCTCTTTGGATAATGGGTGTACAAACTAGTGAATTTATATCGAATGCGCCGCCGCTGATTTCTTTTATAGCGTGCATTCCTGCAACGTTTGGTTTTGCCCTGTTTTTCGACGTGCGCAAAAGCCTTCTTGCTATTACCACCATAGGAGGCGTAATTACATGGGGCATTTATCTGCTGCTTAGCGAATACGTAAGCGCCGATGCGTTTACTCCTACATTTATTGCATCGTGTTTTGCGGCAATATATTCTGAGGTTTTGGCAAAGCGGTTTAGAACGCCCACATCAACTTTCTTCATAATATCGGTTATACCTTTAGTTCCGGGGCGTGCTTTATATTTCACTATGAAATGTGCACTGTTGGGTTCATGGGCGCAATTTGGCGACTACGGTTTGCTTACATTGCAATTCGTATTGGGCATTGCGCTAAGCATAAGTGTTGTTTGGGCTATATCTCGCACGTGGTCAAACTTTAGAAATGAAAGAGATAAGAGATATTCGCAAAAGAAAGCAGGGTAAAGTGTCTAAAATTGAATACGATTCAATAGAACAAGCTCTGGAAGATTTGCGGGCGGGCAAAATCATTCTTTGCACAGACGATCCCGATCGCGAAAATGAAGGCGATATGATATGTGCCGCCGAATTCGCCACCACTGAAAATGTGAACATGATGGCAAGCGTGGCAAAAGGTCTAATTTGCATGCCGATATCAAAGGCAATAGCTGCAAAGCTACATTTGCCGCAGATGGTACGCGATAACACCGACAATCACGAAACAGCGTTTACCGTATCTGTAGATCATATAAGTACAACTACGGGAATATCTGCCGAAGAGAGAGGCGTGACAGCAAGGAAACTTGCAGATGTAGCCGCTATTCCGTCCGATTTTAGGCGACCCGGGCATATGTTTCCTCTTGTTGCTCGGGCGGGCGGCGTGTTAAAGCGCGAAGGCCACACAGAGGCAACAGTCGATCTTATGAGGTTGGCTGGTTTAACTGAGGCGGGTTTATGTTGCGAAGTGATGCGCGATGATGGGCTAATGATGCGCTCTTCTGAACTTCGCAAGTTAGCTAATAAGCTTGGACTGAAGCTTATCAGTATTAAGCAGTTGCAAGATTACAGAAAACGCCACGATAAGTTAGTGGAGCGTGTTGCCCGTACCAAGCTTCCTACAAAGCATGGCAACTTCGAGGCTTTTGCATATCTCAATCTGCTTAATGGCGAACACCACATAGCGCTTGTTAAGGGCGATATTGGAAATGGTGAAGACGTGCTGGTGCGTGTGCACTCCGAATGTTTAACAGGGGATGCATTTGGTTCGCTGCGTTGCGATTGCGGTGAGCAGCTTGCGTGCGCGATGGATGCTGTTGAGTCTTGCGGGCGCGGAGTTGTGTTATATATGCGTCAAGAGGGCAGAGGTATTGGGCTTGTAAACAAGCTGCGAGCATATGAATTGCAAGATGATGGACTAGATACGCTGGACGCGAATTTGGCACTTGGTTTCCGGGGCGATGAACGCGAGTATTATATTGGCGCACAAATTCTTCGCGATTTAGGGATTAAAACAATGAGGCTTCTTACAAACAATCCCGATAAAGTTTACCAATTAAAAGATTTTGGTATTGAAATTATAGAGCGCCTACCTATTGCAGTTGATGCCAATGAATTTGATCGGAAATATCTGGAAACAAAGAAAACCCGAATGGGGCATATTCTATAAGGCGGGATTTATTCTGTAACCCCGGCATTAGGAGAGTGCCGGGGTTACAGCGCCTCTAAACAGTGCCTATTTGCCAACTGTTCATATATTCAACTTGTGCGGGGGTAAGCGTATCAATATGTACCCCTAGTGCTTCAAGTTTTAGTTGCGCTATGCGCTCGTCAATTGCTTCGGGAACATCGTAGACTTTCTTTTGCATATCTTTAGCTTGGTCTAATAAGTATTCGGCGCAAAGTGCATGATTGGCGAAGCTCATGTCCATAACATTAGCAGGATGTCCTTCTGCGCCCGATAAATTCACCAGCCTGCCCTCTGCCAAAAGAATAATGGTGCGCCCATCGGGCATAGTGTATTCATCTACAAGTGGCTTTAGTGTGGTTTTCTTTATGGCGTGTTCTTCTAGCCAAGGAATATTGATTTCGGAATTGAAATGTCCTGAATTACAAATGATTGCGCCATCTTTCATGTTTTCAAAACATACATCGTCTATAACATTTAGGTTGCCGGTTACGGTAATCCAGATATCAGCCACTTTTGCAGCCTGTTCGCGTGGCATTACTTCAAAGCCATCCATATACGCTTCTAGTGCTGCTGTGGCATCCACTTCGCATACAACAACTTTACACCCCATGCCTTTTGCGCGCATGGCAAGACCTTTTCCGCACCAACCATATCCGCTTACTACTAAAGTGCGACCCGCAAGCAGGCGGTTTGTAAGACGAATTACGCCATCTAGGGTAGATTGACCTGTGCCATAGCGATTATCGAAGAAATGTTTGGTTTTTGCATCGTTTACGGCAATTACGGGGTATTCAAGTTCATTTGCTGCTGCCATAGCTGCCAAGCGTATAACGCCTGTGGTTGTTTCTTCTGTGCCACCAATAATGTTTTGAAGCGCTTCGCGGCGTTTTTCATGAATGCGCCCAACTACATCTCCGCCGTCATCCATTGTTATTTGCGGTTTGAAATCTATTACTGTGTCAATATGCTTGTAATACGTTTCGTTGTCTTCGCCGCATATTGCGTATACCGATACTCCATAGTCGCGTACAAGTGCGGCGGCGGTATCGTCTTGCGTAGAAAGTGGATTAGAAGCACAAAGACGCACATCTGCGCCACCCGCCACTAGTGTGCGCATCAAATTTGCTGTCTCTGTAGTTACATGTAAGCAAGCTCCTATACGAACTCCCTCTAGCGGGCGTTCTTTTTCGAAACGCTTGCGTATTAGCGCCAGTACTGGCATATCTCGGTCTGCCCATTCAATACGTGCGCGACCCGCATCTGCAAGTGCTATATCTTTTATATCGCAATCTCTCATTGCATTTCCTCTTCCGTGCTTTTACCTAAGTGCTGCAAGCATACATCAAACTTACAATTTCGACACATTTTCTATCTTTAGGGGATGTATCAGATTATAATTTAGCCGTTTATTTGTTTGAAGACTTTTATTTGCCGTTCGAAGTAAGGAGAAACGTGTTCGAACAACTTGCCGAGGCGATGGCACGGCTCTCGTTTGTCGATACGTTCAATTTTTGCGTTTTTGTCGCTTTTACATGCTGTTATACGTATCAGCTTTTTTATGTATTTGTTGTGCTTACTCGCCGTGCTCCAAAATGTGTGGCAAAGCGCAATCATAAGTTTGCCGTTTTAATTGCAGCTCGTAACGAATCTGCTGTAATAAAAGATTTAATTCAATCTATAAAACAGCAAAACTACCCATCGGAATTAATAGATATTTTTGTTATAGCCGATAATTGCACCGACGATACGGCGGCTATAGCGCAAAATGCGGGCGCTAATGTTTTTGAGCGTTTCAATACTGAAAAAGTGGGGAAGGGATACGCGCTAGACTACGGTCTGAAGTCTATTTGGCACGATTTTCCCGATGCAAAGCACGAAGCATATTTTGTTTTCGATGCCGACAATGTGCTTGATGCGAATTATTTTCGCGAGATGAATGCCACTTTTGATAGCGGCGCTAAAGCGTCTACCAGTTATCGCAATTCCAAGAATTTCGATTCGAATTGGATTTCTGCTGGCTATGGCACATGGTTTTTACGCGAGGCGAAATTCCTAAACCAAGCGCGTCTAACATTGAATACATCTTGCGCAGTTTCTGGTACCGGGTTTTTCATTTCAGCTGACATTCTTAAAGCAGCAGGCGGCTGGAAATGGCATCTACTAACTGAAGATATAGAATTTTCAACTGATTCTATTATAGGCGGTGTGCGTATAGCGTATTGTCCTACTGCGGTTTTGTATGACGAGCAGCCCACTACATTTCGCGATTCATGGAATCAGCGTTTCCGCTGGGCAAAAGGTTTTTATCAGGTGTTCGGTCGCTATTCGGGGCGCTTGGTTAAAGGTGTTTTCAAGAATCCGAAAGGGTATCGCTTTGCGTGCTATGACATGCTTATGACACTGGCTCCCGGTATGTTGTTGTCAATAATTACTGTAACGCTAAATGCCATAATACTTGTACTTGGCGTTACCGGCATAATGTCTACCGGCATAGCCGTTATGAGTTCGCTCTCTAGTATTTTCTTCTGTTTGTTCAACTACGTTATGATCATGTTTGTATTTGGCGTGCTTACAACTTTTGTAGAGTGGAACAGCATACGTGCCACCACCGCACGCAAAATTGGCAGCATGTTCACATTCCCTCTGTTTATGCTTACATACATTCCTATCGCGTTAGTTGCGCTAGTGAAAAAGGCAACATGGAAACCAATTAAACACACTATTTCGGTCGATGTGTCGGAATATTCGGAGCGCAGAATTTCCGCTTAGTGGTATTGGTTGCTCTAATCAAGTACGCGCCCAAATGCCAAAGCGTATATTTCTTTGTAGCCAGCACGGCGCAAGCAGTCGGCGGCGGCGTATAGGGTAGATCCTGTTGTACATATATCGTCAAATACGATAATTTTGCGGAAAGTGGGAGATGCGGGCGCAAGTTTAATGGCTGAAGACATGTTTGCAAATCTTTCTTTGCGCGATAAATTGCGTTGGTCAATCGATTTTGGTGGCATAAAAACTCCGACGCAGTCAAGCTTTGCAACGTTAGCCAGCGTGCATGCTAACTCTTGTGCATGATCGAATCCGCGTCGTTGGCGGGCTTTTATAGTGTCAGGTATATAGGTTATAACGCAATCATTTTTCCAGTCGGGTGATATATAGCGCGACGCTATGTTTGCTATGGTGTAGGCAAGGCGGCGCTCTCCTTTGTCTTTATATGTTTTAACTATGCGTTTCACTGCGTTGTCTGCCACCATTGCATATGCCATGTTGTTAAAAGGTACACTTTCTCTGTTTGCGCTAGCAAGCATTAATGGTGTGCATTCGGTGCATTGTGTTTTTCCGTATGGTGCCCCACATATTGGGCACGCCAGATATGTATCTATATACGATAACTTTTTCAGGCAATGCTCGCATATAAGCATGCCCGGTGCGTCGCATATTGCGCAACGTGTCGGCCATATAGTTTCTGTGGCTATATCCGCGGCTACATGCATCGCATTTTTGAAAAATTCTATTGTATTAGTCATAGTTATTTCGAATTCTAGATATGAAGTCTTGCATCTAGTACACAGTTTTGCGACATGTGTTTATAGGAAATTACAGTGAATATAATTACGTTTGCGTAATGGATTTGATACCAAATTCAACAAAATGCAAGTTCTATTGATATACATATCTTGCAAAAATCTTGCAGCTTGGTTTGGTGTGTATCTAATTCGCGCATTCAAACCGCGCTATAATTATCGAATATGCTTCCTTGGGTCTGTAGCTGCGGGATGTTCGCATCCTTAGTCCATGGCAGATGCGGTCGAAAGGATCCACGTAAAGCGGCTTTATAAGTCGCTGAGCATGGCGTATTCTAGAAGTAAGTCGCACCGCCCGTTGACTTTCCGCGATAAGGTGTCGCGGCGGGCGAGAGGTTCAAGCGGCAACGCGTAGACCCGGTGTGCGTGTGTGGGGTCAAAGGCTAGGTCAGCTGAGGAAGCTAATTGTTATGCGAGCAAACCTAAATAACAGGTGTTGCTGAAAGGAAGATGCATGAAACGTTTACGTGCTGCAATAGCTATATGCTTGGTAATCGTGATGGCTTTTGCACTTACGGGATGCCAACAGCAAGAATACAAACCCGAGCTTGGCTCTGCGCAGGTCCAGCCTCCTACTATTGGAGAAGATGGTGTTTTGCGCGTTGGTGTGAACACTAACAAGTCTCCGCTTGCCGGCATGGGTAACGACAAGATAATAGGTATCGATGTAGATATAGCGGCTGCTTTGGCTGACGAGTTGGGTCTAAAGGTCAGCATTGTCGATGTTGGCAATAGTCCTGATGCCGCTTTAGAAGACGGCACTGTAGATATTGTTATGGGCATTGATAGTGCAGAGTCTCTTGAAGGTGTTTGGCTATCTTCTCAATATCTACCAACTGGTGTAGCGCTGTTTGCTTTAGAAGGTAGCAATGCTAAAGTTCCTACAGCTGATAGTAAGCCATCCATTGCTGCGCAGGTTTCCTCAAAAAGCGCATGGGCTGTTACCAATGCGTTTGGCGAAGAAGCTCTTTCTTCGGCAAATGATTTAACAAGTGCTGTTAACCAGCTCCAATCAGGTCAGGTTGACTACCTTGCATCTGATGCTGTTATAGGAATGTATGCCGCTAATCGTACAGGTGCTAATGTTGAGATAGTTGCTTTAATTGACAGCGCTAGTGGTTACTGCGTGGCTATCTCTGAGTCTAATACCGAGCTACAAAAAACAATAACAGATTCGCTGCAAAACTTAATTTCTAACGGTACTGTGGGCGTTATAGAGCAAAAATGGTTAGGTGCTGAACTCGATTTAGATAGCGTGGCGCAGGCTGAAGTAAAGAAACAGCAGACAGATAATGCCGAAGAGCCAGCCGCAGGAGCAAACTCAAGTAGTTCATCTTCTAGCGCAAGTTCTTCTAGTTCATCAAGTTCTGCCGCTTAACTATTCTTGCGAAATTTTGTATTGTGCAGTTTTGAAATGGTAACTGCGGATTGCGCAAACACTAAGAATTTATAACTTAAGGTGTCTGATCGGAGGCATTAAAGATGGTTGATCTGGGCGATCGTATAGCCGAATATGCACACAAGTCTGGTTTTCAGGTTGTAGAAAGCCAGAAAGTACACGAGATAGATGGTGTTGCGTATCGCATGGTGCATACAAAAAGCGGCGCCCAGCTTCTATTTTTGCAAAACGAAGACAATAATAAATCTTTTTCTATAACGTTCAAAACACCCGCCGCAGACGATACGGGCGTTTTCCACATACTGGAACATTCGGTATTGTGTGGGTCTGACAAATTTCCAGTAAAAGAGCCATTTGTTGACTTACTCAAAGGCTCTATGCAAACTTTTTTGAACGCTATGACTTTTCCGGATAAAACGATGTATCCGGTTGCGTCCACTAACGATCAAGATTTGTTGAACTTGATGGATGTTTATATGGATGCAGTGTTTCATCCGCTTATATATAAGAAAAAGGCGATATTTGAACAAGAGGGTTGGCATTTTGAGCTATCCGACGCGCAGCCTGCGCAGCTGGAATATAACGGTGTTGTATTCAACGAAATGAAAGGTGCCCTGTCAGATCCAGATTCAGTTTTATACGACACTCTTTCCGCTGCATTATTTCCTGACACTACTTATAGATTCGAGTCGGGTGGAATTCCAGCAGCCATAGTTGATCTAACATACGAGGACTTTCTGGAAACTCATGCAAGGCATTATCGCCCCGATAATAGCTACATAATTTTATATGGCAACGTGGATATAGAACGAATACTTGCATTTTTGGATCTTAATTATTTGTCGCCTTTATCAGAAGTTGAACGTAAGGTTTTAGCTCCAAATCCTATAGGCACACAGAAGCCTGTAATTAATACTAATGTATTACGTCATATGGTAACGTCACCTGAAAACTCATGTGCGGCACTTGGTTTTGTTGCGGGGGATTTTTCGGATCGCGAACAGCTTATCGCCACAGATATTTTGGTTGATGCGTTGCTTGGCTCAAATGAAGCTCCTCTAAAGCGCGCTATATTGGATGCACAAATTGCCGATGATTGTATAGCTTACCTAGAAGATGGCATAGCTCAGCCATTTGTCATGCTGGAAATAAAGGGCTTGCGCGAGGGGGCGGTTGAACGTTTTGGCAGCATCCTTCGCAAGAGCGCGCAGGCGTTGGCATCAGGTGGTTTAGACCACGAACTAATAGAAGCCTCGCTTTCGCATGCTGAGTTTGTTATGCGTGAACATAATATGAGATACGCCGATGGTGTGGTTTATTCGATAGCCGTTATGTCTGGATGGTTATACGATGACGATATGGCGCTAGATAACATACGTTTTGAGGCTGCATTTGCCAGCTTGCGCGAAAAGCTAGAGCATGGGTATTTTGAAGAACTTATTTCGCGATTATTCTTAACAAACAATCATTATGCACAAGTGGAAATTGTGCCTGTTCAAGACAATGAAGACGATGTGCTGTGTGAGAAATTGCAAAAATACCAAGCAGCTATGGAAGATGATGGTTTGCAAGCTATCGCTAATAATGTAGCATCGCTTCGGCTGGCGCAGCAATCTCCCGATACGCCAGAGGCGCTATCTACGCTTCCGCGTCTCAATATTAGTCAGATAGGTATAGTGCCGCCAGAACCGAAATTTGAGCTGGATACCTCTACTTCTATTGCGTGTTTGCGCCACCATATTCCGTCGCATGGCATAGCTTATTTCTATAGATATTTCCCTCTAGATGGAATAAGTTTTGACGAACTGCCTTACGTGGGGTTGCTCTCTATGCTGTTAGGCAAACTGGATACTAGTGCGCATACTGCTGCCGAAATAGATCTTTTGAGCCAAGCTAAACTGGGTAACTTGAACTTTTTTGCAGAGGTTCACGAACACATAGCTGATAATAACTTTAGTGCAAAGTTTGTAGTTTCCACATCGGCATTGGCGCAGAATTGCTCGTATGCAGCCAGTATTGCTGATGAGGTAATGCTTCACACCAACTTTCACACATACGAAAAACTCCGCGATATTCTTATGCAGAAACGAGTGGCTATGGAGCAAGGTTTTGCCTCGGCGGGCAACGCTGTGGCATCGCGCAGAGCCGCATCTTACTATCTTCCAGCTGCATGTGTGCGCGAACAGTTTAGCGGAATAGATTTCTATCGTTTTCTGAAAGAACAAATAGAAAATTTTGAGGAAAATAAAGAAACACTGGCAAATAAATTGCATGAAATTGCTCGGCGTATATTTACCGGAAATAATTGTCTACTTTCATTTAATGGCGAAGATGCAGATCTTGATAATTTCCTGAACGCGCATAAAGAATTTGAAGCACAATTTAGCGATGTGGACAGCGCATCTTCTGAGACGTGCTTGCGGGTGCCCAATCTTGTAGATAAACATGAAGCATTTATTGTTCCAAGCGATGTTTCGTATACAGCACTTGTGGCTGACCGTAGACAAGTTGGAGAATATTCAGGTGTTTGGTCTGTAATTTCTCGTGTGCTTACTTACGGCTATTTGTGGCAGGAAGTGCGCGTATTAGGAGGAGCATACGGAACAGGATTTAGTAGTACCATAACCGGCTTATCCAGTTTTACATCGTATCGCGACCCTCATCTTGATGAAACTGTGCAACGCTTTAAGGGTTGCGCTAGTTGGCTTGCTGAATTTGCTCCCAATGAAGAGGAATTTACTGGATTTATTGTAAGTTCTGTGGCGGGTATGGATGCGCCGCTTAAACCGCGAGAATTAATGCGCAGGCAAGACGGTATGTATTTCAGCGGATACACGCCAGAGTTGCGGGCGCGTTCGCGTTGTCAGATATTGGAGTGTACAGTTGAAGACATACGCGCCTTTTCAAGTGCTATGGAAAGGTTATGTCAATCTGGACATGTGTGCTCCGTTGGTAATCGAGACATACTTAAGTCCTCTAAATTGGAATTTGAACTAGTCGATCTTATTGGGTAATTTGGGGACTAGCTCCTTTTCGCTTATAATCTTTTCTCCCGGAAAGAGGCGAGGAATGGCTGATAAGGCAGATTTTAAACATATTAAAGTTACCAAAAGCGATGACGATATAGTTATAGTTGCGGGCGCAGTAAACGCCGATGCGAAAAACGTTAGCGACGCGCCTAGTAAAAATATTAACTATGCGTCTAGTGTAAGCGCTAACGTAAGCGCCAATGATGTGCCTAGTGAAAAAAAGAAGCCAACAGCTAAGCCGAAGAACAAGGAATATGCGCAAACTTCACTAGCCGATATTGAGCAATCTAAGATGCCGCTTACGCAGAAGATAATCATTGCACTAGCGGTAATAGCGATAATTGTGTTCGCAATCTGGTATGTGATATTTTGACTTAAAATGCAGCAGTATATGCAATACAAAAATGCAGTAGAGATGGATGGAAATTGTGGCTGAGCAAGAAGAAAAATATTTTACAGAACAAGAAGATGTAGAAGTAGAGGCTTTAGACGAATTTGAAGAAGCCGTACAGGGCGGTACTTCTGCTGCTCTTAATACTGAAGAAAGCCAGCAAGAGGCGGAATCTCCAGCTGAAAAGAAAGGTCCAAAACGCGGCAAGCATTCAAAAGGTGAACCTGAGCCTCCTGAATATATAAAGCGTTCGCGAAGAATGCGCAAAATATTACTTGTAATAATAATTGTATTGGTTATTTTGATTGTAGCCGGCTGCGTTTTAACATACATGCTAGTCGATACCGCACGTAACGCCGCATCTCAACAGGCTCTTACTTCTATATCTGATGTCAACTCTTTAGAAGATGGCGATGAAGCTAAAGATGCATCTACATCTACGTCGAAGCGCACTACTGTTCCAGATTTAGTTTCGCTTTTGGGTATGAATCTTGATCAGGTAGTTGCAGAGCTGCAGCACGGTGCTCAAGTTAGCGGAATGACCGAGGTTAACGAGGAAGGTAATCCCGTCAAAATGCAAGTTAGTATTGCTTTGTCTGACGAGCCCGCCGATACTCGTTCTGGTACTCCTAGTGTTTACCTCGATTTGGACGAGGCGGGCAACGTAATAAAAGCAGGCTATTCAGTAGCTACGGCTTCTATTGGGTACGGCACACTTAGCTTTGCTGATGCTGTACAAAATGAACGAATAATAGAAAAGACTATAGAGGAAGCGGGGCTTACGGTTGCCAACCAAAGCGCCGTGCTTCCCGAGGATAAAATGGCATATTCAACATATGCTAGCGACGGCACAACGCTTACGCGCGAATACTGCGAATTTTCTGGCACTGGTAGTGCGGGGGGCGCAGAATATACATGGCAGGCTTCGCTTTCATATGATTACAATATGGCTAATGCTACAGGCAATCTTGCCGATACTATCCGTACTATATATGTATATGTCAGTGCTTAGGTCTTCAAGGAGTTACACATGTCTAAGGGTACATATTCTGTAACCACGCCTATCTATTATGTAAATGCAGCGCCACATCTTGGCACCGCCTATACAACTATAGCCGCCGATGTGGTTTCTCGTTATCAGCGTATGAATGGCTACGATGTTGCGTTTGTCACCGGAATGGACGAACACGGGCAAAAAGTAGCCGATACCGCTGCCGATCACGGAATGACACCGCTTGAGTGGTGCGATTCTATGGAGCCAGCATTTCGCGATGCATGGGATATGCTAGATATAACATATACCGATTTTGTGCGAACCACCGAGCCGCGCCAAGCGAAAAGCGTGCAACAGTTTTGGCAGAAGCTCTACGACGGTGGATATCTTTATAAGGGTTCGTATGACGGATGGTATTGTGTACACGAGGAAACGTATTACGCTGAAAGCGATTTAGAGAAAAACGATGAAGGCGAATTTGTTTGCCCAGATTGTAAGCGTCCTGTGCAGCGTGCCGGTGGAGAAGAGAATTGGTTTTTCAAGCTTAGTGATTTTCAGCAGCCGTTGCTTGATTTGTATGAGAAGCGTCCAGAATTCATCCGTCCTGAAACACGTCGAAATGAAGTGGTTTCATTTGTTGCTGGCGGCTTGAAGGATTTATCTATATCTCGCTCTACTTTCGACTGGGGCGTTCCTCTTCCGTTTGATGATGGGCATGTTGCATACGTGTGGGCAGACGCGCTTATCGCATATATGACAGGTATAGGTTACGCAGATGACGCGCGCGCTGGCGAATTTGATAGTAGATGGCCTTTTCAGTATCACTTTGTTGGAAAGGATATAACACGTTTTCATTGTGTCATATGGCCCGCGATGCTTATGGCGGCGGGCTTGCCTGTGGCTCATACCGTGTTTGGTCATGGTTTTCTTCTGACCAAGGGCGAGAAAATGTCGAAAAGCAAGGGCAATGCTTTGCGCCCGGCAGAACTTGTAGAGATATTTGGGGTAGATGCCTACAGATATTACTTTATGAGCGATGTGCAGTTTGGTGCTGACGGTTCCATATCTATAGAGCGTATGGTGCAGGTATACAATGCCGATCTTGCCAACACTTGGGGAAATTTGGTATCGCGCGTGGCAAACATGACAAAAAAATATTTTGATTCCGTTGTTCCTGCGCCTTGTGCAGATTCTCTAGATAATCCATTGCGCGAAATAGCAGATACTTTATACGCAAAATACGATGCTGCTATTTCAGATGTAGATTTTACAGCTGCGACGCAGGCGGTTCAAAAACTTGCGCATAGGGCAAACGAATACGTAGAGGAAAGTGCTCCATGGAGCTTGGCGAAGGATCCCAACAAAGCCGATCAGCTAACATCTGTTATATACAACACGCTAGAGGCTATTCGAATAATAGCTTTGTTTATGCAGCCATTTATGCCAAACACATCTTCTGATGTGTGGCAGCGTATTGGCGCTGGAGACATTGCGGGTATAACAGATATAGAAACAGCATCAAAGTGGGGTGGACTTAAGGCTGGCTCTCAAGTTCAAGTAGGGGATCCTCTATTTCCGCGCTTAGATGCTGATAAGATTGGCGAAGTAGAGGAATAGTTTATGGACGACATCTCTAATGAAGAGCCGGAGTTCATAGACGAATATTTTCGCAAGAAACCGAAAAAGCACGGGCGTGAGTGGAAGGTGGTTGATGCCCCGTATCTTTTTGCACCTGTAGCAGATACACATGTGCATTTAGATATGCTTCGAAACCCCGCTCTTGCGTTGGCTAGAGCGGGTGTACACAATGTTCAGTTTGTAGAGGCGGTGGTAGACCCGCTTGGAAGTGAGGGCGAAATAACCTTTAGCGACCTTGATGGTTGGATACAGCAAGCCCAGCTATATATCAGGCAAATGTCTACTCGCATATGCGGTCAGGGTTGGCACAGTGTTCCTCGTGTTCGTATATCTGTAGGCGTTCATCCGCATGTTGCAAAAGACTGGTGCAGTGCTGCGCGCGCTAATATCTTGACTAAGTTATGCGATAAGCGCGTAAGCGCTGTGGGAGAAATAGGGCTAGATTATCACTACGACTATTCTCCGCGTGATGTGCAGCGCAGCGTGTTTGCAGAGCAAGTTCAAATAGCAAATGAGGCGCACCTGCCAGTAATATTGCACATACGCGAAGCTTTTGACGATGCTTATTCCATCATGCAAGAAATTGGATGGGCTAGTGCAGGTACGCTGCTGCATTGCTATACATCCGATGCGCAAGAAATTGTTCGTTGGGTAGAAGCGGGCTGCTATGTGGCATTTGGTGGTGCTTTCACATTTAAAAAACTTGATCAAATACGTCAGGCTGCAAAATTGGTCCCAAGCGACAAGCTGCTTTTAGAAACTGATGCGCCATTTATGACACCTGAACCATTTCGCGGTATAGAATGTGAGCCGGCTCATACAATTTGGACTGCCGAGCGCGTTATGGAAGAGGTAATTCCCAATTCTACCGATGCGCAACGCCGCGAATTACTGGAAAGAATTTTTGAGAACTCTACGGATTTGCTTGATAGAGAACCTACCGAATGGCAAAGGGGCAGTATATGCACCGCACAATTATAGTTGGCTCTCCACGTTCTGACGGGCGATGCGCGCATTTGGCTCAAGAGATATTTGATGCTTGTATAGATGAATGCCCCGAAGACGGTGTGTCTTTGGTATCGGTTTCCAGTATCGATGTATCTGGATGTATGGGCTGCTATGGTTGCAAGCAGACGCTTTCAAAAGATTCCGCTTCGGTTCCTGCGTTTCCTGAAAAAGGAGATCCACTAGAGCCGCAAGAGCGCATACGTAAAAGCGACTCCCAGCGTCATGTTTGCGTAATAGCTGACGATATGCCAGAAGTGCGTAAACATTTAGATGCAGCCGATGAACTTATAGTTGTATCTCCTGTTTATTTTGCAAGTGCGCCAGCACAACTAAAAGCATTATTAGACAGACTGCAACCGTATTATTGGTCGGGGGTTCGCAGGCAAACTGCAAAACGTCCACTAACATTGCATGTTGTTGGAGAAGGCGGAGATCCGCATGGTATAGAACCGCTTATTGGGTGCATTCGTTCAGCGTTTTCTGTGGCTGGTTTTAAGTTGTGTGAAGTGCTTGATTGGCGTGGCAAAATTGATGAGCAAGGCAATGTTTTAGAAGATGCACAAGAATATGAAATCTAAAGTGTCTTCGTTGGCATCTCCATCGGCAACGACGGATGTGCTAAGGCGTTTTGCGCTTTCGCCAAAGAAACAATTTGGGCAAAATTTTCTTATTAATGATGCTATAGTGCGAAAAATTTTACACTTGGCTGAAGTTTGCCAGAGTGACGACATAATAGAAATTGGTCCCGGTATAGGTACGCTAACGTGCGCTTTAGCGGCTAATGCACACTCGGTTATATCTGTTGAGCGCGATGCCGATTTACTAGATGTTCTTGGCTACACCATGAATGATGCGAAAAACTTCCATTTAATTATGTGCGATGCACTAAATGTTAAAGCAGATGCAATATCTGATGCCGTTGCACACTTGTCAACTTTTGATACTGATTGCAAATTGCCGTCTAAGCTGGTGGCTAATCTTCCGTATGCTGTGGCAGCTACAGTGGTGCTTCGTTTTTTTGAAGAGTTTTCTTTTATAAAGAGCGCTACTGTAATGGTGCAGCGAGAGGTGGCAAATCGTATGCAAGCGCGTCCTGCCACGAAGGAATATGGCGCTTACACAGTGAAATTGTCGCTATTTGCGAAACCCAATGGAAGCTTTTCGGTTTCTGCTGGTAATTTTTTGCCTGCACCTCGTGTTGAAAGCACCGTTATACGATTAGATAGATTCTCGCCGAAAGATGAAAGCGGCAAGCCGTTTTCTGCAAATGTTATAACTGCTGCGGCTGATATGGCTGATGCAGCATTTTTTGCGCGCAGAAAGACCATAGCAAATTCCGCTACGGCGTATTTTCGCGCTAATGGAGCAAGTGCGATAGCGCAAAAGGTACCAGAAATTCTAGAAGCTGCACATATTGACCCGCGCCGTCGCGGTGAAACGCTTACGCAAGATGAATTTCTAGCTTTGGGCAAAATAATTGCGCTTAATGTATCTGAACAAGGTGTGTAATAAACATTTGTTCGGTACATACTTTTCCCCTATGAGTTAGAATGTTCAAGAAAAACAACGCGTATAACATGTATGCAGCAAAAGGGTGATTAACGTGACTGATAACGAATCGAGCATACCAAGGCGCGAAGATGATTCGCAAAGCTTTACAAAAGATTATTTAGACCGCGCTAAGGCTGCGTGTGATGCAGGCGATGCGGTATTGGGTATGTATCTTTATATGGCAGCATTTGAAGAGGCGGCCTGCGGAGAAGGCGCTCCTAGCGAAGATGCTTTGACCGGTTTGAAAGAAGCGTGGGCATTGGCTTGCACTCACAAAGAACGTTCTTTAGCCGAATATATTTTCGAGCGTTTAGAGCCTTATCTTTCGGCTGAAGAAATTACCATTTGCGCCGAAGCCTTGCATGGTTTGGCGTTAGATAAGCTGGAAGAATTTGGGCTTTCTCGCGAAGATTTGGAAGACATGGCGCACGCCATAACTGAAGATTTATTAGATGGGGAAGAGCCTATCATCCATATTGAGCGCATTGCAGAGGATCGTATTCCTCGAAACTCAACTGCGCTTTCTGCAGTTTCCGATACTTCGGATAAGAAATCAAAAACAAAAATCATATTGGCTGGTGCGGCAAATATTGCAAAAAATAAGCCAGCTAGTTCTAATGAAGAAACACTAGATTATTCCAATATTGCTGGTTATATTAATGCTATAGGTGCCATGCGCGATTTGGGCATAGGTATGCGCAACGATCCAGACTTCAAAAGTCTGCTAGACATGCTTAATAGCTTGCATGGTTTGCCTAAGAAACCTGCGCTAGATACTATTTTATTTAGATCGCCTGCTCGCGAAGATGTAAACAGCTTTATGATGGCTACACTAGGCGAATTGAATATGCCCACTGTTCATATGCGCATGGAAGAGAGCTATCAAGGCTTACCGCTTCTATGCGTAAGCGCTCGCGCTGTAGATATTCCGAATAACGGCTCTCTTCATGATATTTTTCAGAAGGGTGGCGTGCTGGTACTAGAAGACCTAGATTTTTGGGCATCTCCGGTAACTGACGAGGGCGACGATGGAAATGCCTTTTTTATGATGCAGCTAACACGTGGGGCGCGCGAAGCGGTTAACTTGATTCGTTTTGCCGTTGAAAGCCCAGATGTATACGTTATAGCTACCTGCACCGATATCGATGGTATAGATAGCTTCTTCATGGAGCTTTTAGAACCCATGTCTCTTGTGGATATAGATTTACCTACAGCTGAAGAGCGCATTCAGATATGGGATTATATTGCCGAGAAGCACCCGTCGATTAGAGGTATTAATCGCGCCGATCTTGTCAGGTTGTCCTCAAATATGTCGCGTATTGATATTTATGCGGCGGCTAGGGAAGCTGTTGAAGATGCTTACAAGGCAGGGCTTATGCTGCGAAGGTATCAGCCGGTTACGCGCGAGAACATTTTCGACAAGATAGCAGCGTATCAGCCGCTTGAATCTAGCGAGTACGCAGAGTTAGAAGACGAAGTAATTCGCGACTTTCGTCGCGACCTCGGGCATATTGATGACATACTAGATTAACCGCCGCTTGTTCGCTTTGCTAATTAGTGAAGCGAACGGGCTGGTTAAATTACAGGGTATGACCCCAATACCTTAACTTCGCGCAATTTCAGTCGTAGGCAAGAAAGTGCTGTTTGCACATCTAGGTCTATGTCTTTGCCGGAAAATTCCATGAAAAACATGTAGTCGCCGAACTGCTGTTTAAGTGGTCGTGATTGAAGCATTGTTATATTGATGCCAGCATAGGCAAATTCGGACAGTATCATATTCAGGGCACCAGCTTTGTCTTCGCGCAAGAAAAGGGCCAATGTGGTTTTGTATGTTTTGCCGACAAGTTGCGCTGCGGAACCCGGGCGACCTATTAAGGCAAATGCAGTTTGGTTGCCCAGATGATCTTCTATGTCCCTTGCAGCAACAACGCATCCGTGCAGCTTGGCGGCATACTCGTTTGCGATTCCTGCTATGGTTGCATCGGTTGCTGCTAAGCGTGCGCTTTCGGCGGTAGAAGGCATAATCATAGTTTCGCGGCTTGGAAGATGCTCGCTCAAATAGCGCCTGCATTGAGCAAGGCCCTGTGGGTGTGACGCCACCGTGCGTATATTATCTATAGAAGCATCTTTTGCAGTAACCAGACAGTGATGTATGTCAATTACCGTTTCAGCCAAAATGACCGCAGATGAGCGAAATGCAAAATTGTCAAGCGTAGCGGTTACAGGGCCTTCTAGCGAGTTTTCTTTGCCTACAACACCAAAGCCTGCACGTCCGCGATCTACGCAATCGAAGACATCGTCAAATGAGGTGCACTCTATAAGTTCAGGGTTATCTATTCCTAAAGATGCTGCAAAAACATCAGCCGCCTCGTGTGTATATGTGCCGCGAGGACCTAGAAATGCTATTGTCTCATTCAACTCTGACATGCCATCTCCTTCAAACAATAAGACCAGCATTGTATGCTCAAAATAGACGGCTAAACAGTTTAGCGCAAAAGCGCGGCGCGTTTATAAAGTGATCTGTTTGGCTGTTTATCATGGCGAGAATAATCAATGTTACACATTAATCCATCTGTAACATTTTCGGGCATTTACACCGCGATTTCAACCTAATTGGTGGCTGCCGCGTGCAGGTTAAAGCGAAAATAAGCAAAATGGTAACAGTTGTAAAAAGACGAGGGCACCCAAGGGAGGTGTTACACATGGTAGATCAGGCCACGACTACGGACGCATTTGGCGTGCTGGAGTCACGTGGGGTTAGCCGCCGCAGCTTTATGAAGCTTTGCGCTGGCGTTGCTGCCGCGGCAGGTTTGTCGCAGCTGGCTATTCCGCGTGTTGCCGAAGCGCTAGAGAAGTCTGTGATTGGAGCCACGTCTGGTGACTTATATCCGGTTATTTGGATTGAAGGCGCATCGTGTACGGGATGTACGGAATCGTTTGCTCAGATCGAGACACCCGATGTGGCGTCGATAGTTCTTGATGTAATATCACTGAACTATTCTGAGACTCTATCCGCGGCTGCCGGGTATTCCATGGAGGAAGCAAAAGCGCAGACTATTGAAGCTGGCAACTACGTATTAGTGTACGAAGGCGCGGTTTTAGAGGGATGGAATGGCAATGCGCTGCGCGTAGCAGGAGAGACTGGCAACGAGGCGCTTATACACGCTGCGGCATCCGCGAATGCGGTCATGGCTGTTGGCTCATGTGCAGTAAACGGCGGTTGGTGTGCTGCTTATCCCAACCCATCGAAAGCTATGGGCGTGCAGCAATTCTTAAAGAAGGAAGGCATCAATACTCCAGTTATTAATGTCCCCGGTTGTCCCGTTAATCCCGAGTGGATAATGCAGGTTCTGGTGGATGTTGTGATGCTGGAAGATCCGTCACTGGTTAAGCTGAACAGTTTCAACGAGCCAGCTGATCTATTCGATCAGACCATTCATGACAATTGCCCCCGCCGCGGTCATTTTGAAAATGGCGAATTTGTTTACAAGTTCGGCAGTAAGGAAGAAGCACTTGGTTATTGCTTGTATCCTCTAGGATGTCGCGGTCCGCAAACAAAGGCTCAATGCCCTGTAACACTGTGGAACAATCGTCGTTCTTGGTGTGTTCAGGCTGGCGCTCCTTGCATTGGATGCTGCGAGGCTAATCCGAACGATCCGGGCGACAACTGGGTACAGGTAAATACTCCGTTCTATCAGCGTTTCCGCGACTTGCGTGTTGGCGATTTCAAATTCCAACCCGAGCCTGCTGCATGGATTCTTACCGGTATTGTGGCGCTTGCGCTTGTGTGCCATGGTTTCGGCATGAAGAAGACTGGACGTATGGACGGTGGCGCACCGTTTGAGGCTATCCGTAAATGGGATAAGGCACATCCAGAGCAATCAATTGGCACATATGCCGATCCGAATGAAGGCGGTCCTGTTATCAGTTCTGAACTGACTCAAGAGAATACGCATCATGCAGCGCCTTCGGCAGAAGCTATGGCTGCTGATATAGAAAATACAGCGGGAGGTGAGGCGAAATGACGCGTTCGATCATTGATCCCATAACCCGTATTGAGGGCCATCTGCGCGTCGAGATGGAAGTTAACGACGGCGTTGTATCTGATGCTTGGGTATCGGGTGGCTGCTTCCGCGGTATGGAGCTTGTTGTACAGAATCGCACCCCTGAGGATGCGGCTCAAATCGTACAGCGCATCTGCGGCGTTTGCCCGGTTTCGCACTCGCATGCATCGTCTATTGCGGCTGAGAAAGCCTACGGAATTACCATTTCTAACAATGCACGTATCATCCGCAATCTTATTGAGGGTGCGCAGTTCCTGCATTCTCACATTCTGTGGTTCTATAACCTTTGCGCTTTAGACTATGTAAATCCTCTGAATGCTCTGAAGGCTGATGTGGCTTCTACATACGATCTTGCGCAAGAGGTTGGCACGTCAATAAACACCGACTTCAAGCTGCTGAAAGAAAAGCTAGAGCGCTTTGCTGCTAATGGTCAGTTGTCAATTTTCTCTGGCAACTGGTTTGACTGCGACAATGGCGAGGGCTACAAGCTTCCTCCCGAGGTTGACCTAATCTGCACTTCTCACTATCTTGAGGCGCTGAAGATGCAGGCTCGCGCCAGCGAGATAGCAGCTCTAATCGGTGGCAAGATGCCTCATGTTATGACTATCGTACCAGGCGGTACTGCGTTTGTTCCCACCGAGGCGAAGCTTGACGATCTGTGGGCAATGGCAAACGAGATTTATAACTGGGTATCTACAACCATGATTCAAGATACTCTGGCTTTAGCGCCGTTCTATCCTGAGGTTCTGAAATTTGGCAAGGGCTGCGGTCGCTATATTGCTTGGGGTGTTTTTGAGGGTCCGGAATGGCCCTATGGTGGCGACTACACCGAACAAATGGTTAATCGCTATCTGCCCATGGGCGTGTTGGATGAGAAGCTTAATATTTCCAATGTGGAAGAATCGCTTATCACTGAATATATGGGTCACTCTTGGTACGTGGGCGATTCTACTCACGAGTCACCCTATTTCGTGACAGAGCCTGAATTCTCTGAGTACAACGTTGAAGATCGCTACACTTGGGTGAAGTGCCCGGCATACGACGGCAAGCCGATGGAAGCTGGCGGTTTCGCTCGTATATTGGCTGCTTACAAGCGCGGTGTACCTTTCATCGTAGAAAATGTAGACAAGATGTTAGTGGCGCTTGGTGCAAAGCCCGGTCAACTAACCGCTCTGCAGTCTACACTTGGTCGTACCGCTACTCGCCAAATTGAGACTCTCTACATTGCGGGTCTTATGAAAGAGTGGACGCTAGAACTTATGGAAGCCATTAAGGGTGGCGATTCTGAGTACTTCCGCGAGCCTGTTACCACTACAGGTGAGGGTACGGGTTTCTGGGAAGCTCCGCGTGGTGCTCTCTATCACTCAGAGAAGGTTACTAACCGCAACGTAGATGGCTATCAGATTATTATTCCGTCTACTTGGAATTTGGCACCGGCGAACGCTGAGGGCGTACATGGTCCGATGGAGCAGGCACTTATTGGCAACCCAGTGGAAGACATTGATATGCCGATTAACGCCCTGCGTACTGTTCATAGCTTCGACCCATGCACCGCTTGTGCTGTGCATATCACCGAGCCGAAGACGGGCAAAACATTCAAGACTGTAACAAGTCCTTGGGGGGTGAAGTAAATGGCGCATTTAGCACATTACCGTGAAGCACACCCTATGGTCTTCGTGGTTACTCACTGGATCAATCTTGTATGCATGATTCTGCTTATTCTTACAGGCTTTATCATTCATTATCCGTTTATTGCTGCCATTATGGGAATTTGCCGTGGCGTGCATGTATTCTGCGGCTTCGTGCTGTTCCTTAATTGCGTGTTCCGTGTAATTGCGGCATTCATTGTGAAAACATCGCCTACGGGTGGCACCCGCAAACAAGACACCGACTATAAGTCTTGGCTGCCACAAAAAGACAATCGTCATCAGGCACTTGAGTGGGTTAAGTATTATCTGTTCCTGCGCAAAGATCATCCGCTAGGAGCTAAGCTGGGCGTTCCGCAGAAGCTTTCTTATCTGCTAATTCCCATACTTATCGTGCTTATGTTCTGGACAGGTCTTTGCCTGTGGGGCGTAACGATGAATCTTCCTGCAATGGCTGCTACCACCACATTGGTCGGCGGCGCTATGAGCATGCGTATCATTCATTACTATGGCATGTTTGTGTTCATCATCTTCATGTTCATACATATTTACTTGGCAAATGTTGAGAGCACGGCTCCGACCAAGCTAATGTTTTTCCATAAAGAGCATGGTGGCTTGGTGTACGACCCCGATCTGCACAACATTGTTGGTGAAGATTTGAACCCGCATAGCGATACGCCTAAGGCTAAGCGCGGTCCAATTGATGATTCTCATCATGTGACACGTACTGCATCCTAAAAAGCAGAAAAACGTATGTATAATGCGGCGACCCGCTCTAGGGTCGCCGTTTTCATATAACGTGCTATATTACAATTGTGAACGGCTCAAGATAAGGAGATGTGCATTGGCAGAACTTACCGAAGAGCAAATTGCTAAGGAAGAAAAGTTTTTAAAAGGGCTGCCTAGGCTGAATATTGGGGCGCTTTTGTTAGCTCCTATATGGGGACCAGCGCATGGGTTTTGGGTAACTATTCTGTATTATCCGGCATGGCTTTTTGTAGATAATTTGCTTTTTGCTACTTATCTTGACCCAACACCATTATCTATTGTGGCATCTGTTAGTGCAGTGTTAGCTATTTTGGTTATAACGGTTGTGTTTTCCATAATTAGCCAACCAATAGCGGCGCACAGAGCTGAAGAGCAGGGCAAAAGTCGGGAAACGTATTTAAGACAGCAGCGCTATTGGGCTATAGGATGTGCTATTGGCGCTGTAGTGGCAATAGCGTTAGCTAGTGTTTATAACCTAACTATAAGAACTGAAGTGTAAATGGATCAACAAAATGAAAATGCCTTATCCTCTGAAGAAGAGGTTTCTGGTGTGCTAAGCGAAGAACGCATAGCAGTTTTTTGTGTAGGAAATAGGCTGATGCTAGATGATGGGATAGGACCTGCTGTTTTTGACGAACTTGCTTCTTATGAATTTCCCAAAAATGTAGAACTTTTAGACGTGGGATGTATGAGCCTTTCTATGGTTGGTTATGTGGAAAGTTGCGATTATATTATCACTGTCGATGCGGTGGACGGAACAGGGCAGCCTGCAGGAACCATTTTCGAATTTGAGCCCGAGGATATGGCGCGACATACTGGAGCTATGGCTTCTCTGCACGATTTGAAATTGGTTGATTTGTTTGATGCCGCACAATTGATGGGCTATACAGCTGAGGGGCGCTGTTTTGGAATGCAGGTGGAGAATAGAAGCCCCGAATTTGTCACGGAAGGTCTTACTCCTGCCGTCTTCAATAACCTGCCATTGTTGGTTGATACGGTTTTGGCTAATTTGGTGCGCAGAGGCGTAAAAGTGCGCTATATAGAAACAGGCGAGCCAATCAGACCCGGCTGGCATCACTGTATTCAAAAGTTAAATGATGAATAGCGAAGTTTGGCACAATGTTTCGTTCAGAAGCTGCGCAGTTTTCACTTCGCTTTACGCTATATTTCGTTTTAAGATGCGGTATTGCATGTGCAGCTAGGGCAGAGGTCAACTAGGAAACACTCGCAGCACTTCGGGCGTTTGGCGGTGCAGATTTCACGACCAAATAGTACCCATTGGTGATTAATTGGCTTCCATATATCGCGAGGGTACAGCTTCAATAGTGCCTGTTCTGTTTTTAGCGGGTCATCGTCTTTAGGAACAAGTTTAAGCCTGTGCGCTATTCGGTTTACATGAGTGTCTACCGCAATACCTTCCACAATGCCAAAGCCTTCGTTCAGTACAATATTGGCAGTTTTTCGCCCTACGCCGGGCAGCTTTTGCAGTTCGTTCATATCGCGGGGTACATCTCCTGCGTAATCAGAAATTATCATTTGCGCAATTTTTATAGCACGCGGTGCTTTTGTGCGATATAGCCCAATGGTCGAAATAATTTCCATCACATCGGATGGGTTGGCTTGCGCAAGATCGGCTATTGTGGGATAACGCTGCCATAGCGCAGGCGTAACTTTATTCACGCCTACATCGGTTGTCTGCGCCGAAAGCATTACTGCAATGGTTAGCCTAAACGGGTCGCCATCATAATTTAAGGCGCATTCAGCGGCGGGGTAGTGTTCGCACATTCTCTGTTCTATTTCTATAGCACGTTCGCGTTTTTCAGACATCTTTTCGCGTGGCATTATTTCACCTTCGCAATGCGCTCAGTTTTGATGAAATCTATTCAAGACTTGTTGTAAAAATAAGGATATCAGATAGTCATCTGAAAGATGCGAAGCTAAAAGATATATCTACGATACAATTGGTGGCACTGTTTAGCCGCGTTTTCGCGGCATTTTCGGGTTGGAGAGGTTGAACTTTGATTATAGACGCTCTTGCAAATATTTTAGATAAGTCGCACTGTTTAGATGAATTTTGGGGAGCGCTAGGTTCTGGCAGCGATGCAACCTTGGCTGTAGCGTCCTCTGCAAGACCGTTTCTTGTTGCGGCGCGATTTGCGCAGCATCCGCAATGTACATTAGTAGTAGTTAGTGGCGAAGAGGCCTCTATTGCTTTTGCTCGAAATGTGGCGGCGTATATAGGCGAGGAAAAAGTTTTGCGATTTCCTGAAAGGCGCGATTATCCGTTTCAGCCAAAACAGCCCGACATGCGTGTAATAGCTTTGCGAATGCAGGCGGCGCATGCGCTTCGCGCGGGAAAGCATGTGGTGGTTGTGGCAAGTGCGCGTTCGCTAGTGCGCGCAATGCCACCAGCTTGTGCGCAAGCCGATAGCCCTATATATCTTGAATCCGGCAAAGAGTTGGCTGATATGAAAGTGCCGGGAATGAACGATTTAGACACTTTTGTAGCTGCGTTAGAGGCGCGCGGATATTCTAATACAGGTGAACTTGATGGACCTGCTACATTTGCGAGACGCGGCGGCACGGTTGATATTTTTCCAGCAAATTCAGTGTTTCCAGTGCGTGTTGATTTCTTTGGCGATGAAGTAGACGAAATACGCCGCATAGTGCCCTCTACTGGGCAAACCATAGCATCTTTAAGTTCTGTAGAGATATATCCAGCATCGGAGTTTCCAACTACGCCTAAGGCGCTTGCAAGGGCAAAACGCACGCTTGATAAGCCAGCACTTACAAATAAAGCACTTCGTGAAGTCCTAGAAAAACTGGAAGGCGGGCTTCGCTTTGATGGTGCCGATATATTGCTTCCTTATTTGTACGACACAACCACTACGTTAGGAGATTATGTAAACGATAATGCGCTTGTGTGTCTAATGGAGCCCAGATCGGTTATGGATGATGCGGCGAATGCGTTTTCAGACGCGCAGGGTAGAGCGAAAGGATCAGGCTTTTCAGTGTCTGGGTTATATGTTGAACCTAGTGCGCTAGATTTTGGACCGGGTCAGCATGCGGTGTATGTATCCATAATGCGAGTAGGTGCAGCACCTGATGATGAATTGCCTGTAAAACGCACCGATGTAGCCGGTACGCCCGATAAACTGTTTGGCAAGCTGCTTTCGTGGACACAGGCTGACTATACATGCGTGTTCAGCGCTACAAATTATCGCGTTCGCGAAGATATGAAATTGGCTTTTGTAGATCGCGGATTAGCTATTTGCGATTTAAGCAATCAAGATGCTACCTCTGATGCTGCAGATGTAGCGCCGCAGAAGTTGCGTCGCGGCATAGTTAATGTGGTGGATACCGATATACCGCTTGGTATGGTAATACCAAAAGCTAAGTTAGCTTTAGTGTCGATAGCTGACACACAGGGCGCTCAAAGCGCTTCGCGCAAACGTCGAAATGTAGATATTACCAAGATAACTTTCCCATATGCGCCGGGCGATTATGTCGTGCATGCTGTTTTTGGAGTAGCTCTTTTCAAAGCTATAGTGCGCCGTGAAATAGATGGTACCGAACGCGATTATATGGAATTGGAATACGCTGAGGGCGATAAATTATTCTTACCGGTCGAGCAGCTAGATCGCGTTACAAAATATGTGGGAGCTGAGGGCTCTAGCCCACGTTTAACGCGCTTGAATACTTCTGATTGGTCGCGCGCTGTAAGCAAGGCACGCAAAGCTACAAAGAAACTGGCGTTCGACTTGGTGGATGTATATTCCAGACGCGCGGCTACAAAGGGCTATCAATTCGTATGTGAAAGCCCTGCAATTCGCGAGATGGAAGAAAGCTTTCCCTACGATGAAACACCTGATCAGTGCGCTGCCATAGCCGATGTGAAAGCCGACATGGCTTCCTTGCGTCCTATGGATCGTCTGATATGCGGCGATGTAGGGTTTGGTAAAACAGAAGTAGCGCTGCGCGCGGCGTTTATCTGTGTTGAGTCTGGCAAACAGGTAATGCTTTTGTGCCCAACTACTATTCTGGCGCAACAACACTACACCAGTTTCAACGAGCGCTTGCAGCCTTTTGGTGTGAATGTGGCTGTTTTGTCGCGATTCAAAACCGATATTGAACAAACGAAAATCCTAGAAGAGTTTTCAAGTGGAACGTGCCAAATTTTAATAGGTACTCATAGGCTGCTTTCGCGCGATGTTAATCCCAAAGATTTAGGGTTGGTCATAATTGACGAGGAACAGCGTTTTGGAGTTGGGCACAAAGAACAACTAAAGAATCTGCGTGAAACCATAGATGTGCTTACTTTGTCAGCAACGCCTATTCCGCGCACAATGCAGATGGCTGTATCTGGCGTGCGAGATATGAGTCTAATTCTGACACCTCCAAACGAGCGCATGCCCGTTAAAGTTCATGTAGGTGAATGGGATCCAGATATTGTTTCTGATGCTATACGCTTCGAGCTTTCTCGCGGTGGACAGCTATATTACGTCAGTAATCGTGTGCGAACTATTGAAGATGCGGTTCAGCGCGTAAGTCAGGCAGCGCCAGAGGCTCGTGTGGGTGTTGCGCATGGGCAAATGTCAAAAGAGCAGCTAGAGCGCGTAATGGAAGAATTTTCAGCTGGCAAAATAGATGTGTTGGTAGCCACCACAATCATAGAAAGTGGAATAGATAATCCGCATACCAATACCTTAATAATTGAAGATTCGCAACGCCTTGGTCTAGCGCAAATGTATCAATTGAAAGGTCGTGTAGGGCGAAGCAATGTGCAAGCGTATTCCTACTTTATGTTCCCGGAAGAAATACCGCTTACAGAGGAAGCAGAAGCGCGCCTTATAGCCCTAGATGAACATCAGGAGTTGGGAAGCGGTATGCGCATAGCTATGCGCGATTTAGAGATTCGCGGTGCGGGCAGTATGCTCGGTGCCGAGCAATCGGGAAATATGAGTGCGGTCGGTTTCGATTTGTTTGCACAGATGCTAAATCAAGCTGTAGCTGCAACCAGAGAAGGAGATGGTGCAATAGCTGACAGTTTACCTGCTGCTTTATCTGACATAACTGTGAATGTGCCCGGTCATTCCTATCTTCCCGAGGAATACATACCCGACACAGACGAACGCGTGCTTTGGTATAGAAAATTGGCAAGTGCGTCTACTCAAGAGATGGTTAACTCGTATCAAGAAGAAATATTGCGGGTGCATGCCGATATGCCTGCTGCTGCACGTAATTTGTTTGCAAAAGCAAGATGTAAGGCTATCGCCGCCGAACACGGCGTGAAAACAGTTTCGCTGGCGGGTGGAAAACTTACAGTGGAGCCCATAAATATAAGCGCATCAAAGCTAACTAAGATGCGTCGCCGTGGCGCTAGATATCTTAAAGACAAGCGCAAATTAACAATTCCTGCCAGAAATTTTACAGCTGAAGATGGCGAGGCTTTAATCGGCGCTGTGTCAATATTTTTGGACGAACTATATAATGACGAAGCGGATAGGGAAAAATAAAAACAGAAGGTGGAAAAAATGACTCAGAAATCTAGTGTACGCGTTCGTTTCGCGCCTAGTCCAACAGGAATGCTGCATATAGGCGGCGCGCGTACTGCTATCTATAATTGGGCGTTTGCGCGTAAATCGGGCGGCTCTTTTGTGCTGCGCATAGAAGACACCGATCCAACGCGTTCTACCGAAGAAAACACACAAATTATTCTGCGCGCTATGCGTTGGCTAGGACTAGATTGGGATGAAGGTCCAGAGGTAGGTGGGAAGTGTGGTCCGTATTTTCAAACGCAGCGTAGCGAAACATATTTGGCAGCACTTGAGAAATTGAAAGAAGCAAAGGCGGTATATCCGTGCTTTTGCACCAAGGAAGAATTAGATGCAAAGCGCGCGAAAGCTGAAGCGGAAGAAGGCGGCTATGCTGGATACGATGGTACGTGTAGGCATTTAAGTTTAGAAGATGCCCAAGCACGTATAGACGCGGGTGAACCTCATGTATGGCGGCTTGCCGTGCCCAAAGATCGTGGTCCTATCGAATTTGATGACGCTGTTTATGGACATATGAGCTTTCCGTCTGATGTTATAGACGACATGATAATTCAGCGCACTGATGGAACTTTTACATACAATTTTGCCGTAGTTTGTGACGATACAAACATGGAAATTAGCCATGTTATTCGCGGTGATGACCATCTTCCAAATACTCCAAAACAGATCTTAATCTATGAGGCATTAGGTAAAGAAATTCCAGTATTTGCACACCTTCCAATGATATTAGGCGAGGATGGCAAAAAACTTTCAAAGCGTCACGGAGCTACGAATGTAGAAGAGTATCGTGACAGGGGATATTTACCTGATGCTATGGTTAATTATCTTGCGCTTCTAGGCTGGTCACTTGATGGCGAAACTACCGTCATTCCTAGAGATACGCTATGTTCTTCTTTCAGTTTAGAGCGCATCAATAAGAAGCATAGTATTTTTGATGAAAAAAAGCTTGATTGGATGAACGGTGTATACATTCGTGAAATGGATGCATCTTCTTGGGTCTTGGCAGCCGCACCTTGGCTTGCGCAAGCAAAAATAGATGGCAACAATGTGGCTGCCGGCATTACCATAGCGCCAACTCCAACTAAGGAAGAGCAGCTTAGCGCATTGAAGATAACGCGTGTTCCCGGCTGCGATGTGGATGCGCAAATATGGCAGCAAGCTCTTAGAGATGTGTCCGACAATGCAGATTTCTATGAGAATTTGTATCCACTTGTAGCTGAACGTCTGGTGCGTTTTGATGAGATACCTGCAAAACTGGCATACATGTTCTGGAAAGCCAATGTATGCCTCGACCAAAAATCAGTTGATAAAGTATTGTTGAAAGAGGGTGCTAGGGCAGATGAGGCACTTTCAATATGTCGTGGCGTATTGGAAGGGCTTAGCGGAGACTGGAATGAAGACGACGCTATGCAGGCTTGCAGAAGTCTAGGAGACGCGGCAGGCATAAAGCCAAAGCAGTTGTTGCAACCTTTGCGTGTAGCGGTAGCTGGCAATATGGTTTCACCGCCGTTGTTCGAGTCTATAAAGCTACTTGATATGAATGATGTTTTAGCGCGTATTGACGGTGTTTGCGCGAAAGTATTTGGATAGGGGAAATATGTTTCCAGAGCATCCTACATTAGATGAATTAGTTGATTTTTTTCGAAACGACAGATTTGCATCCGAGCGCTGTGGCTGCGAAATTGTGGAAGGTTGGATGGGTCATGGGGTCTGCGAAATGGAAATAACACCAGAGCATCTTAATGCTGGTGGTAGTGTTATGGGTGGCGCAATCTTTACATTGGCAGATTATGCTTTTGCGGTTGCAAGTATGTGTGGCAGGGATGCATCCGTTTCGCTTTCCTCTAATATAGAGTTTATGAAATCTAGTAAGGGCAAACGTTTAATTGCTGCATGTGATGTAGACAAGTCCGGTAGAAAAGTGGGCTTTTATACAACAGATGTAAAAGACGATTTAGGTGAAAAAATCGCCAAGATTGTAACTACTTGCTACTATCCGTCTGTCTCTTGAGGATAACTCTTCCAAATACTATAGATAGCGCAGCTAACACGCATGACACGATAAGCCAACATAAGCCCATTCCCATCCAAAAGCTTTGCGGATACATGCTAATTAACAAAGAATCAACCGGGAATACCCAAGTTCCCGGTTGAAAGAATAAAGCATGTATGCCGGCAAAAAAGCCGCTAAATCCGACAAGTGCGCAAATACTAATTACAGCAAACGCAATTAATACTGCAACGCCGGAATAAAAAAGCGCTTTGCCTACCGGTTTTGTACCAAACATTTTAAACATTGCCATAAAGCAAAAAGCCGCTATAGCAACTACTCCAAACATCGGGAAGTACAATGTACTTACAAGTTCGTTCACATCGTCTAAATGTGCTATTGCGCTTTCGTTTAACGTGTATTCATCCGGCACATCCGTTAATAATTCTTCTTGTGATGCTTGTGCATACTGTGTGTTGGCTTCTGCATTTGCTTTTGATATCTCTGACATTAAGGCATCAAGATTATGCGATCCTACAGTGTAGTCGCGGGTAGCCATAGCAAGTTCGTTAATTTGCTGCTCTGTAAATGGTGTGCTTTCATATACTGAATTTTGTTCTGACAAAAATTGTGTTACATAGGGCACTCCTACGCATACTGCAAACCCGGCAACAAAATATGTTACTGCAAGCGCAATAGAAGTTATTATGCAAATTATCTTTTCTTGCGTGGCTGCCTTCACTATAGATTCCACCCGTCTTCTACATCTGCGTCTACCCATATGGTCGCTGCTGTTATGCCATCATTTTGCTTACTTATTGTTTCGTGTGGTCCTAGCCTGCTAAAAACTCCTTGAAAATGTCCATCGAATAAATAAAGACCATTCATGTTGTTATAGATTGCCGGACTGTAACCTATAGATCCATCTGCGCTATTAAGTATATTGAAATCTGGAGGAAGAGTTTCTGTGCGGAATGGCTTGCAATATCTCTGAACAATGAAAGGGTATCCGCTGCGGCTATTTGCAAATAATTCTATAAGTTCTTCCCATTTTTCTTGACTAACCTCAGAGCCTGCATATACGTTATCAGCTCCGTAATGGTCGGTTGGCTTTATTATCCATAGGTCTTTATTTTCTTTAATTTGTGCCAAATTGACATTTGCTTCATCGAGGAAAGTTGTCGTTGGTACAGTTTGTTCAATAAATGATATTTCGTCTGCACTTAGGAATTCTTGTGTCTTTGTGTCGAATAACACATGAAATATCTGTTTGTCGTGCACGATATGCCCAGCAAAACTCCCTATAAGAGCAACTTTTTGTGCTCGCACAGCATCGATTAATGCCTGCGATTCATCCCAATGTTCTATTACGTCATTTGTAACACAGCGTCGCCATATAGCATCAATTCTATTGCCTTGTGCATCTTTTAGAACATTTCCATCGAAGTTAAGATCTCGCACGTCGACTATAAAACAATTTGTACCAGCTTGTTTAAATAAATCGGCATACACTTGAAATTCATCTACAACACCGTTTTCTAAGTAGTCACATATGGCAATTTGCGGGTTAGCAACTTTGTTTTTGTAGGTGTTGTATATTTCCAAAAAGCGTTCTACCCATGGTTTAAATAAATCGCATCCCTGAACTTTGTGCGCCTGTGAAAACACCTTAAACGATTGCGAGTTTTTTATGGAGTTAGTTATTTCGCGATTCTCGTTCATGCCCGCCGAGCCATCTCCATTAAATTCGCAGAATTTTAGCGTGTAATCATCCTCGTTCAAAAAAGTATCCACACGTGCAAATGGCAAAAGCGAATTATAGCCGCGTGGCAGCAAGATTAATTCTTCTAGCCGCTCATCGAAGTTAAATATGCGTCTGTAATCCGGATCGTCTATATAGTGCTGCATTACTTTGCAAAGAATGCCGTGTGCTGTTTCTGCAGCATTTTTCATAGCATCAAAAGCGTGTTTTCCGAAAAGACGGGGAACGAAAGAGCTAGCAACTACTTGATGGTGCACAATGGCTGTAGACGATTCCATATAGCCAAAAGCTGCGCGTCTGCTGTCTATATCACCATCTAGGTCGGCAATTATTTCAAAATATTCATGTGTATATTCAGCGTCTTGTGCCATGGTGCCTCCGAAAACATTATTTGAACTTGCTTTAAGCAGTCTAACACTCGTACACGGTTTGCGTGTTTTCGGCAAAGTAACAGCTAGGAGATAATAACTGTTAACAAATAGCAACCCTAGCTTTTGTAAGATATATCCATCCTGTAGAATGTTGCAATATGGATATATCTAGGAAAGGGTGTGTTCTCTGTGCATACAGATTCGCTTGAGCGGATAGCGCGCGAGATGCGCTGTAATGTACTTTCGATGATAGGTGAGGCGGGAAGCGGGCATCCGGGTGGGTCGCTTTCTTGTATAGACATTCTTACCGCGCTTTATTTTGGGGGAGTTCTAAAACATAACCCTACCGACCCAGATATGGCTGAACGCGATAGATTCATCCTCGCAAAAGGTCACGCTGCTCCTGCGCTTTATGCAACTCTTTCTAAGGCGGAGTATTTTCCTGAAGAAGAACTTAAAACTCTCAGAAAATTAGGGTCGCGCCTGCAGGGTCACCCCGATTCTTCTCTTGTACCCGGAGTTGAGGTATCTACCGGCTCTTTAGGGCAAGGTCTTTCTATAAGTTGCGGTATTGCGTGTGGTTTACAGCTACAAAATCAGCCGGGGTATGTGTTTACCTTAATGGGCGATGGTGAATGCGAAGAGGGGCAGGTGTGGGAAGCTGCTATGTTTGCGGCGCACCGGAAACTGGGTAATTTAGTAGCTATAGTAGATGGCAATGGACTTCAGATAGATGGGCGTGTGCAGGATGTGTGCAACCCAGAGAATATATGCAATAAATTTGCTGCTTTCGGTTGGGAAACTTGTGAAGTTGATGGTCATGATATAGGCGCTTTAATAGATACGCTTAGCAAGATTAAAGCTGCTGATACAAATTCACCACATTTAGTTATGGCTCACACCGTGAAAGGTAAAGGCGTTTCTTTTATGGAGGACGAGGCTGGATGGCATGGGAAAGCGCCTAATGCTGAACAACTTAAGGCTGCATTGGATGAATTGCACACAGAAAATGAGGTGACAGCATGAGCGCATTGTGCCTTGATATAGACCCATCTATTAAATTAGCAACGCGTGCTGCATATGGTCCAACACTTGCAAACCTAGCCGATTCCGGCATGCCTGTCGTAGCTGTAGATGCCGATCTAACCGGTTCCACCACTACTGCAAAATTCGCCTCTGCTAAACCGGAGTATTCTGCGCGTTTGTTCAATTGCGGTATCGCCGAACAGAACATGATAGATGTTGCTGCCGGGCTTGCCTTAACGGGTCATATTGCGTTTACCGGGTCATTTGCAGTTTTCGGCACCGGTAGAGCGTATGATCAGATTCGCAATACGGCTTGCTATTCCAAACTAAATGTGAAGATTGCTCCTACGCATGCGGGCATTTCAGTTGGTCCCGATGGCGGATCTCATCAAATGCTTGAAGATGTTGCATTGATGCGCGCTATTCCGAATATGCGAGTGCTAGTTCCTGCTGACTACAATTCTGCATGTGCAGCTATCAGGTTGGCTGCCGATACAAGCGGTCCTGTATATATAAGAATGGGACGCGCCGCTGTAGGTCAAATATACGGAAAAGATGTACAACTAAATATGGGCGCATCTTGCGTTCTGCGCGAAGGTCAAGATGTAACAATTATTGCTAACGGGGTTGAAATAAAAGAGGCTCTTGAAGCGGCTGATATTTTGGCACAGCGCGGCATCGATGCTGAAATTATCGATGCGTTCTGTGTCAAACCGCTAGATGAAGATACAATTATACGTTCCGTGCAAAAAACCGGGTGCGCACTTGTTGCAGAAGAGCACTCGGTTATGGGTGGCTTGGGCGATGCTGTGGCAAATGCGATATGTCGCCGCCATCCTGTACCGTGTGCGTTTGTGGGCATGCGCGACATTTTTGGCAAATCTGGCGAATTTGATGAATTGATGCATTATTTTGGCTTAGACGCTGAAGCTATTGTTAAAGCTGCGTGTCAGTTATGTGAGAATGACTAAGTCTGCTAGAATTAAACAGTCTCAGTAAATGAAAACTATTGAACGGAGCAAACACTGTGGCACAAGATGCAAGTCGTGCTAGGGCTGCACGCTCAAGTGCAAGACGCACTTCTGCGGCACACGCATCGCAGCCTAAATCAAAAGCGCAGCTGACATCTCAGTTATCTCAGGCGCTTCCTGTACTTGGAATAGATGATGTTCCGGCGAAAATGGGAACACCTGTTATTACCTTAGAGCATGTCACTAAAGTTTATCCAGCACAACCTAATAGACCAGCATTGTCGGATGTTTCACTTCAGATATATGCCGGCGAATTTCTTTTTTTGGTAGGGCATTCGGGGTCCGGTAAATCTACATTTATCAAACTTTTAACGCGCGAACTAAAGCCCACACAGGGTCATATTTATGTTGCCGATGAAGATTTGTCTTCTATGCGCAATTGGCGCGTGCCTTATTTAAGGCGCAATATAGGTTGTGTTTTTCAAGACTTTAAGCTGCTGCCCAACAAGACAGTTTTCGAAAATGTTGCTTTCGCTTTAGAGGTTATTGGTAAAAGTAAACATGTTGTAAAGACGCAAGTTCCAGAAGTGCTGCGTCTTGTGGGTCTTCAAGAAAAACTAAACAAGAAACCCGATCAACTATCCGGTGGTGAACAGCAGCGCGTTTCTATTGCGCGCGCAATAGTAAACAGACCGCCTCTGCTAATTTGTGACGAGCCTACAGGAAATCTTGACCCGCAAACGTCGCGTGGCATTATGGATTTGCTTGAGCGGATTAACCGCACAGGCACTACAGTGCTTGTGGCTACCCACGATCGCGAAATGGTTGATAATATGCGTAGGCGTGTTATAGCGCTTGACCGAGGTCATCTAACTCGCGACCAAGATAGGGGGGTGTACGGTTTCGATGTCTAGTATTGGTTACTTTTTTAAAGAATCGTTACAGGGCTTTGTTCGCAACCTGTCCACCGCTCTTGGTTCTATTGTCACAATATTTTTATCGCTGCTTATAATTGGTATTTTCCTAGTTGGCGGCTCTATGATTGAGCGCCTTATGTCATCTGTTGAAAGCGAAGTGTCTATAACTTGCTATGTGGCAGATGATGCACCTGATGCAAAAATTCAGCAAGTCATGGGCACGATTAATGGCATGTCTGACGTGCAAAGCGTAGGGTTTACATCAAAAGATCAGGCGCTAGAGAATTTCCGCAACTCTATGACTGCTAACCCAGAGATTCTCGATCAATTAGATGGCAATAATCCGCTACCAGCCTCTATAGATGTTGAACTAACAAATCCTCAATCTGTTAGTAGCGTTGCAGCCGCCATTCAGGCCGATCCAATATACGGACAAATCTGCGAAGACCCTAACGATGTGGGCGACTCTATTAAATATGGTCAAGGCACCGTAGAGCGCCTGTTCCAGATAACAAACTATGTACGCTATATTGGAATAGCGCTTATAGCTATACTAATCTTTATAGCGCTTGTGTTTATTAACAACACCATCCGTTTGGCTATTTTGGCACGCCGTAAAGAAATTGCCATCATGCGTCTTGTGGGCGCGTCGAACGGTTTTATCCGCGGTCCATTCCTTATGGAAGGTGCGCTGCATGCGCTAATAGGTTCACTTTTAGCTATATTGGTTATTCAGCTTTTACGCATGTTTGCTATTCCTGCTTTGCAAAATGCGATACGCTTCCTCGATTTTTCGATTAGTGATAGCACCTATTTGTTCATATATGCCATGCTTGTTATTTTTGGTCTGCTAATTGGACTTGTTGGTTCTATGTTTGCTATGCGGCGCTACCTAAAGGTATAGCAAGCTCTTTGGAGGATGGCTTTGTCTACGGAACGCCTTAGCGCCAATAAAAGGAAACGCAAGAATGCCAATATGCGAGAACGCATGCGCAACCGTAAGGTTGTAAGTGCGTTCTGCTGTTTTTTAGCTATTGTTATAGCTTTTGTACTTGGATTTGTTGTAAGGTCTAACACCGCTTTTGTGCAATCTTTGGGGTTTCCTACGGAATGGGGCACTAGCCAGCCCGGCACACCCGCCAGTGAAAAAACTACATATGAGGCTATATCGGCGCGTGTGGGCGAAGTAGAAGATATTTTGAAGTTATACAGTATGGACGAGCTAGATCTTTCGAAAGCTACTTCAAGCATGTTGGAAGACATGATGCGTTCCACTAACGATCCTTATGCTCAGTATTACGATCCCAGTAGATATGAAAACTTTGTTAAAGAATCAGCTGAAAAGAGTTATTCAGGCATAGGTGTTCTTTTTGGTGAATATGATGGGCGTGCTTACGTAACAGATGTTTTCACTGGGTCTGAGGCTAATGCGCGAGGCGTTGAACAAGGCGATTTTGTAGTTGCTATAGATGGCGATTCTAGTCATAAATGGTCTATGACGGAAGTAATTGGCTCCTTAAAACGCGGTGAAGGTTCTAACGTTGTTATAACTTGGATGCGTCCAGCCAGTTTAGATGCCACTAATGGCGAGCAATTTACAACTACTTTGGAATGCAGAGTGTACGAGGAAGAGAATATAAGCTACTCGATTGACGGCGATGTTGGATATGTCAAAGTTCGTCAGATGACTTCTGATGCTGCTGCGCTAGTTAAAAATGCTGTTAATGATTTATCTAATCAACAAGCGAAAGCGTTTGTAATAGATGTGCGAGATAATCCGGGTGGATATTTAACGCAGGCGCTTGATATGGCAAGCCTTTTTGTGTCGGGTGGTGTGCTGGTTAGCATTCAAACGAACGACAATGAAAGTCCTCGTAACGCTTTGGGAGAAACAATAACAACTGCTCCTATAGTTGTTCTTATGAACCAATATACCGCGGCATCTGCTGAGGTTTTTGCGGCTGCGCTAGAAGATAACCAACGCGCTACTATGGTTGGACAAACCACAATGGGCAAAGGCTCTGTACAGGTAGTTCGCGAACTTACTTTTGGTGGGGCGGTGCGTTATACAGCTGCATATTATCTTACACCTCAAGGTCACAGCATAGACGGGACTGGCGTTACACCAGATATAGTTGTAGCTAACCAAGATGGAGAAGACGGCGACACCCAATTAAATGTAGCCCTTGATGCAGCGCATTCTATGATTGAAGGCGCATAGGCGCTATGGGTCGAAAGAAGCGTTCGCCACGCAGGAAGCCAAAAGCTAATCCACGCGGTATTATTGAAATCAATCGCGCAGGCTATGGTTTTGTTCGCACCGCAGAAGGCGACTTTTTCATTCCCAGATCGTGTGTGGGCGATGCATTCGATGGTGACTTGGTAGAGGTGGCGCGCAAAACCAGTAAGCGCGCAGCATCTTATAATTCGCGACAGCGTCCAGAAGCGCGAGTGGTTAGAGCTTTAGAACGCGCTCATACAACGCTTATCGGCATATATGAGATTGCCGAGCCGTTCGGCATAGTTATTCCAGACGATAAACGTATTCAGCACGATATATTTACTAGATTAGAAGATATGCCGGGTATTCCGGATGGGTCTTTAGTTCGTGTGGCTATTGATATATATCCTTCAAAGCGTAGTGCGGCTATGGGTCACGTTATAGAAATTTTGGGTTGCTCAGATGATGCGTTGCTATCTTCTACAAGGATTATAGCGCGCAACGATATACGCACTGTCTTCTCAAAGAAAGCTATTGATCAGGCTGAATCATGCAAGGTAGATGCTGAACTCGCATTTCGTGAGGGCTATAGAGATATACGTAATAGGTTTGTGTTCACTGTAGACCCTGCAGATGCGAAAGATTTTGACGATGCGATATCTATTGAAAAGATAGATTCATATGAAGGTAGACCTTGCAAGTGGCGACTGGGAGTTCATATAGCCGATGTAGCATATTATGTGGACTATGCCTCTTCTATAGACGAAGAGGCGCAAAAGCGCGCTGTGAGTGTTTATCTTGCCGACAGAGTTGTGCCAATGTTGCCTGAGGCTTTGTCTAACGATATATGTTCACTACGACCAGACGAAGATAGACGCTGCATGAGCGTAGACATTTATATTGATGAAAATGCCACTATGGTTGGTTATGACATATATTCTGCGGTAAT
Source organism: Adlercreutzia sp. ZJ154 (assembly GCF_011039055.1). Taxonomy (NCBI): domain Bacteria; kingdom Bacillati; phylum Actinomycetota; class Coriobacteriia; order Eggerthellales; family Eggerthellaceae; genus Adlercreutzia; species Adlercreutzia sp. ZJ154. The sequence continues at coordinate 214,554 of NZ_JAAKEF010000001.1, read as the reverse complement.
GAAATCAAATGCTAGGCTAACTTATGCGCAAGCTCTTGATATGCTTCAAGGAAATACAAGTTCAAATAAAGATTTAGAGTGGCGTCTTCGCGAAGCTAGCTTAATTGCAAAGACTAGAGAGCGTGCAAGATATGCTAGCGGTGGAATTGAGTTTGCCACCAAGGAAGCAAAAATTATACTGGATGATGATGGGCATGCTATTGGAATAGATATTCGTCAGAAAGACGACGCAACAACGCTCATTGAAGAGGCGATGATTTTCGCAAATGAAGTAGTTGCTATGGCGCTGCAAAATAGCAACCTAGCATGTGCTTATCGTGTACACGAGCCACCGCACGTTGATGCGCTTGAAGGAGTTGTTAAGGTCCTTCAAGAATTTAAGTGGTTTGATAAAAACTGTGCTGAGAGACTTGTTTGCGGAGAGCCTTTCGCTATACAGCAAGCATTAGAAAAAGCCAAGGGAAGACCAGAGGCAGAATTGGTCACTTCGCTTTTGCTTCGCGCTATGACGCGCGCAGTTTATTCTACTGACAATGTTGGACATTACGGGCTTGGGCTTAAAACCTATTGTCATTTTACAAGCCCTATAAGGCGCTACCCCGATTTAATGGTGCATAGGCTATTAAAAGCTATGCTTGCGCGCGATAGCCGCCCTGTTCGCAAAATGATAGATAAGCTTCCGCAGCTTTGCGAGCATTGTTCTGGTGCAGAACGTGTTGCGGAAAATGCCGAACGACAGTCTCGTGAAATAAAAATTGCAGAATATTTGCAAGATTTTATTGGCAGGCGCTTCAGTGCTGTTATATCTGGTGTTGCTACATATGGGGTGTATGTTCGCCTAGATTGCACAGCTGAGGGTCTAATTCCTATACGCGAATTAGGTAGCGAATATTTTGTATTTGAAGCAGCATCTTATATGTTGCGCGGGTCGGATACTGGGCGTATATTTCGTTTAGGGCAGGCTTTAGATGTTGTTCTTGTGCAAGCAGATGTGCAGGCACCAGCGCTTACGTTTAGACCAGCATCGAAGAAACGCAAAGAAAAGCGTCCATTTACAACGAAATCGTCTTGAAGCTATCAAACTGCAATGTTATCATCTAGTTTCCTGTGTAATGAATAGGTTAGGGTGTTTTGCGCCCACAAAATAGGAGGAATGTTACAAAATGGCAGTACCTAAGCAACGAATGGGACGTATTCGCACGCATCGTCGCCGCAGCCAGCACGACAAGGTAGATGCTCCATCTAAGTCTACTTGCCCACAATGTGGTGAAGTGAAGCTGCCGCATCGTGTTTGCCCTAATTGCGGCTTTTATAAGAATCGCGAAGTAATAGTAACCGAGTAAATTACAACAGCTATTACGAGCGTACAGCCCTAGCCACGCGCAGGGTTGCACGCTCGTTAATTTATAGCCATGTCCGATAAGGTTACTATCGCTATAGACGCTATGGGGGGAGATTATGCCCCTGAAACTGTGCTGGAAGGTACAGCTTTAGCACTTGCGGAAGATTCGTCTCTTAATGTAATTATGTGTGGACCGGCAGGTATTGTTGAGTCATATTCTGATGCTAATTCTCGCTGCGATTGGTGTGCTGCCGAAGAGACAATAAGTATGGGTGAGCATCCGGCAAATGCGGTACGCAAGAAGAAGAATTCTTCCATAGTTGTGGGATGCAATCTTGTGCGAGACGGCAAGGCGCAGGGCTTCTTTTCGGCTGGATCTACCGGTGCATGTTTGGCAGCTGCCACATTAATTATTGGACGGATTCGCGGTATAAAACGCCCGGCGTTAGTGCAAGTTCTTCCCGCAGCTGAGAAGCCTTGTCTTTTGGTAGATGTTGGTGCTAATTCTGATTGCAAGCCTGAATATTTAGTGCAATTTGCTCAGATGGCATCTGTGTATGCGAAAGATGTTTACGGAGTTGCTAACCCTGTGGTTGGTCTTCTGAATATTGGTGAGGAAGACTCTAAGGGTGACGCTTTGGCTCAGAAAGCACACAAATTGATGCTGGGCAGAGTAGAGGGCTTTAAGGGAAATTGTGAGCCCGGAGATATGCTTGCTGGTAAATTTGATGTTGTAGTAACTGATGGTTTTACCGGCAATATTGCATTGAAAACCATAGAAGCAACATCAAAACTTCTATTTGGATATATAAAAGATGCGATAAACTCTGGTACTAAGGAAAAAATAGGTGCAATTTTAATACGCGATAGTCTAAGACAGTTAAAGCAGAATTTAAGTCCGGAAACTTATGGCGGTAGTCCGCTTCTAGGTGTCAAAGGGGCATGTGTTATTGGGCATGGTGCTTCTAGCGCTGTGGCTGTAAAGAATGGAATTTTGGTTTGTGCTCGCTCTGTGCGAGGGAATGCTGCTTCGATAATAGAGAAAACAGTTGATTCAACTGAAGATATGGCAGAAGGTGTTTAAGGATAATGCTTGTTGAAGAGCAGATGCAAAAACTCCAGTTAGCCGAAGAGACTATTGGTTATAAATTTAAGAACGAGAGGTATATTCTCTCTGCTATTACACATCCTTCGGCAGCTGAGGGGAAATCAGTTCGTTTTTCATACGAGAGACTTGAGTTTTTAGGCGATGCAATCCTTGGAGCCATAGTTGTATCTACGGCGTTTAGCCGCTACCCCGATTTAGACGAGGGTGGTCTTACGCGCATTAAGGTGGCGCTTGTGTCGGGTGCTAGTTTAGCCGATGTGGCTGAGGGTTTAGGATTTGCAGATATTATTGTATTTGGTTCTTCCGAAACAGGTACGGGCAAGCGTGGACTGCATTCAGCTTTGGAAAATGTGTACGAGGCAGTTGTGGCTGCGCTTTATTTAGATGGCGGCATTAAGGCTGCAGAGGATTTTGTTAATCGCACATTAATTCCACGTATGAGTGCCGATATGGCAAAAGAGCCCGAGAATCCTAAAAGCGCTTTGCAGGAAAAACTTCAAGAAGATGGTATTACACCTACATATAAGCTCGTAGAAACACAAGGACCGCCGCACGATCGTACATTTGTGAGTCAGGTTTATGCCGGCGACCACGCGCTTGCGCTTGGTACTGGGCGCACCAAAAAAGAGGCAGAAAGCCAAGCGGCGAAGTCTACCTTGGCGCGCTTGAGTGAATTCTTTGGACTAGATAGCGATTTCACTTCTGATGAAAAACGCGCAAAGAAAGATGCAGCGAAGAGGGCTAAAGCGGCGCGTGCAGCTGAAAAGCGCGAACAAAAACAGGCTCAGGCTGCTAAAAAACGCGAACAAAAACAGGCTCAGGCTGCCAGAAAGCGTGAGCAGGCACAAAATCGCAGCGTTCCTTGGAAGAGTCGGGAGCAATAGGCGATATGTATCTGAAATCGCTTGTACTAAAAGGGTTTAAGTCATTTGCCGATCGCAGTGTATTATCGCTAGAGCCGGGCATTACGGCTGTTGTTGGACCAAATGGATCGGGCAAGTCGAACATATCTGATGCGGTGCTTTGGGTGCTAGGAGAGCGCAACGCGCGTCATCTTCGTGGTCAAGCTATGGAAGATGTAATTTTCGCTGGGTCTTCTGCGCGAAAAGCTACCGGCGTAGCTGAAGTTGAATTGGTGTTAGATAATTCGGATGGCACTTTGCCGGTTGACTATAACGAAGTATCTATAGCTAGGCGTATGTATCGTTCGGGAGAAAGCGAATATCTTATAAACGGTACGCTTGCTAGGCGTATGGATGTGCTTGATATTCTGCACGATTCGGGCTTAGGTACTGGTACACATTCTATTATTAGCCAAGGATCACTTGATTCTATTCTGCAATCAGATGCGGCTGATAGGCGAGCGCTAATAGAAGAAGCAGCTGGAGTGCTTAAACATAAGCAGCGCAAGGCTAAAAGCGAGCGCAAGCTGGAAAAAATGGAAGGTCATGTTGCGCGCGTGCGCGATGTAGTGGGTGAAGTTGAGCGGCAGCTTGGACCGCTATCGCGTAAGGCTAAAAAGGCGCAAACATATGCAGATTTGTCTACAGAATTATCTGATATTAAATTAGATTTGGCTGTGGATGACTTGCGCGGATTGCAGGTTAAATGGGACGAAAACAAACAGCTTTTAGCTGAGCTTAATCAAAATTTGGAGGCGAAGCGCTCCGATGTAGATTCGCTTGAAGACACATTGGCTTTACTTCAAGAGCAAATCAGCCAAGATGTTACGGGAGCAGGTGAGCTTTCTCGTAACCATCAGGCATGTCGCAGCGCAGCTGAACACCTAGATTCTACGCTTATGCGTATACGAGACAGGCGAAGAGACGCTAAGCAGAGAACATCTGAGTTGCAAATATCGCTAGATTCCTCTAGGCAGCGCCGCGATGCGATATTAGCTGATTTATCTCAAGCTAATGCTGCATATAGCCAAGCTAATGAAGATTTGAAGAGTGCTAAAGCTAAGGTGGCTGCGCTTGAGGAGTTAAATTTAGGCTTTTCGGATAAACTTCAGTCGCTGCAAGCGAACTCTAAACAACTTGCGCAAGACGAGCGTGAAACTCAGGCGGAGTTGTCGGAGTTTCGCCGCAGAATATCAGAGGCTAGGGAAGCGCGTGCAAATAGTGCTGCTTATCAGAAGGTGCTTGCAGAGCAGCTAAGTGATGCCGAAGCTGCTGTTTTAGTGGCTCGCGCTGATGCGAATGCAGCGCAAGAACAGTTAGAAACTACGAGAGAGGCGCTTGCTCAAATTGCCGAGCAAGAGAAAAAGGCATCAAATCTTGTAGCTAGTTGTGTGGCGGCGCGCAAAACTACCCGCGAAGCGCTAGATGACGCAAAAAGCACCGAGCAATCTTTGTCAGCGCAAGTTGATGCGCTAGAAGAAATGGAGCGTGCAAGCGAACAAAATGCAGGTGCGGCACGTGCATGGATAGCCGAGCATATCGCAAATCTTCCCGGCAATATAGAGCCGTTATCTGGCGTTGTTAAAGCTTCTCCTGATGTGGAGGCTTTAACCGAGATGTTGCTTGCAACAGATGTAATGTCGCTTTTAATAGACAATTTTGACGATCTGACTTTTGCTATGCAAGCACTTCCAGATGACGAGGCGGGCGAAGTTACTTTCTTACTTAGAAACAATACGACTCAATTTAGTGCATCCAGCTATCCTGCTTCGCAGTTTGTTGGAGATGGGCATGCGCTTATTGAAGACTTGAAGTTTGCAGATAGTGCGCGTTCAGCAGTTATCGCTGCTTTGGGAGATATTGTTGTATGCGATACGCTTGGAAAGGCGCTGGCTGCACATAAGGCTGACACTTTAGGTTTGCGTTTTGCTACAAACTCAGGTGATGTGGTTTGGCCTTTTGGTAAGGTTACTATTGGATGTAACGTTGATGAAGGACGTGGTGTTTTATCGCGCGTGCGTCGCATAGAAGAGTTGAAATCTGGGTTAGAAGCTGCGCGCAATGCTACACGGGTTGCTAGTGAACAAGCTGAAGCGGCTGAGGCGCGTTTGACTGAAGCTCAGGGAAGCAGCTTAGATGTAAGCCGCCAGTTAGCTTTAATGCGCGGAAATGTTCAGTCCGATGAAAAAAGAGCTGAAGATGCTGCCAATAAATTGCAGCGTGCCAAAGATGATTTAGAGACTCTTGCACGAAAAAGTGAACAGGCAGCTTTAGAGTCGCAGAAAAAAAATAGCGATTCCGAAAGTTTGGAAGCTCGCGTAAAGGATTTGCAGGAACTTTTAGATAAGGTACAGGCGCAAAAAGCTGTGATTGATTCAGAGCTAGAGCCTATTGCTGAACAAGCTAAAAATTCCGAGATTGAACTTGCGGAAGCAAAATTAACATTGGCAAAAGTGGAAGAGCGGGTTATTTATGCCGAGCGTATGGCTACCCGGCGTTCTGACGATTTGGATGAATTGTCTAAACAAGATAGTGAAACTGCTGCGGTATTGCGAGCTAAGAGTGCTTCGGCTCAGCGCCTAGAATCGCTTCTAGGTATATTTGAAAACTTAGTTTATACTGCGCGAGTTAAAGCTGACGAAATAGGCAAACACGCTATGCGCGCCGAGGATGAATCGAAAAGTTTCCACTCTCGTATATCTGAAACTAGGCAGGCAGCGCAAGATGCCCATAAAGCATACGATGTAGCTACCGAAAAATTAAATGATGCGCGCGTACAGAATGCGCGCTTAGAAATGCAAGTAGAAGCAGCTGTGACGGCTATAACACAAGAATGTGGCGTGCCTGTAGATATTGCACTTTCCAGACCACAACTTGAAGACAGGCCTAGTGCGGAAGAAACTGCCATTCGTCTATCTAAACGCATTTCAAATTTAGGAACCATAAATCCTGACGCGGCAAACGAGTATAGAGAACTAAAAGAGCGTTTTGATTATTTGTCGGCACAGCTTGCCGATCTGGATAGCGCTAGACGCTGTTTGGCACGCATAAATCGCGTAATAGATACTCGCATGAAGGACGATTTTGCTAGAACTTACAAACAGGTTGATGAAAACTTCCAACAGGTTTTCTCTACGCTCTTTCCCGGCGGTGCCGCGCATTTGTCGCTTGATATGCCAGACGATTTGGAAAACTCGGGTGTGGAAGTTAACGCTCAGCCTGCTGGAAAGCGTATTGCAAAAATGTCGCTAATGTCGGGTGGTGAAAAGTCTTTGACGGCACTTGCGCTCTTGTTTGCGGTGTATAAGACACGTTCAACTCCATTCTATATATTGGATGAGGTGGAAGCAGCGCTTGACGATACCAATTTACGTAGATTGTCCGCCTATATAGATTCTCTGCGTTATGACACGCAATTGATAATGATTACTCATCAGCGACGCACCATGGAGATGGCTGATGTGCTATTTGGCGTTTCCATGCAAGCCGATGGTGTAACTAAAGTTATTAGCCAGAAGCTTGATCGCGCACTTGAATACGCAGAATAGGTGATTTTATGGATATGTTCAGCAAGGTAAGTAGCGGACTTGCTAAATCGCGCGATAAATTCAAAGAGGGCATGAATGCTCTGCTTGATAGAGGACCTCAATTGGATGAGGGGTTTTGGGAAGATTTAGAAGAAACACTAATTCTTAGTGATATAGGTCCTGAAGCGGCATTTGGCATAGTGGAAGATTTGCGAGATCAAGCAACTAGGAAGGCTTTGCCCGATTCCTATGCGGTGTTAGATATGTTGGGTTGCCGCATAGAAGCTGAATTTGCGCCGGGTGGCGAAGATATACTGAACGGTGCGGCTGCTGTCGTGTTGTTTGTCGGGATAAACGGCACTGGCAAAACGACTACAGTGGGTAAGTTGGCGAAAGCTGCAACCGATTCTGGTCGAAAGGTTATTCTCGGTTCGGGTGACACATTCCGCGCTGCGGCAATAGAGCAATTGCAGGTTTGGGCTGAACGTGCTGGTGTAGAAATGGTTACACGCGAGCGCGGAAGCGACCCTGCAAGTGTTTGCTTTGAAACTATAGAGCGTGCCGAAGATATAGATGCCGATTTGGTGTTGATAGATACAGCGGGCAGACTTCATACATCTGAAGATCTTATGCGCGAACTTCAAAAGGTTGTAAATGTAGTGCGCAAACGTTCTAATATTGCTGTGTATACAGTGTTGGTAGTTGATGCCACAACTGGTCAAAACGGATTACAGCAGGCACGTGAATTCGACCGAGCGCTAGATTTAGACGCGCTTATTGTTACAAAGATGGACGGATCAGCAAAAGGTGGCATAGCTATCTCAATTTCGCACGATTTAGGGCTTCCTATAATCAAGATGGGTGTTGGCGAGGGAATAGACGATCTGCGCGATTTTGATGCTCACGAGTATGTGGCCGCGCTAATAGGCGATTACAATACTAACGAGGAAACAGTTGAGGGCTTTATCGAGCAGGATGCTGCAGCACCGCCTAAGATGACTTGGGCTGAATTTGTTGAAATGGATGATGCTGGAAAAATTGCTGGCAAAAAGCATTTCTGGGAGAAGTGGTAAATAATGCTTGAGAATCTTTCTTCGCGATTACAGGGAATATTTAGTGGTCTACGCTCTAAAGGGCGTCTTACTGAAGATGATATAAACTCGGCAATGCGCGAAATACGTATGGCGCTTCTCGAAGCTGATGTTAATTTCAAAGTTGTTAAAGCGTTTGTAGCTAGAACTAAAGAGCGTTGTCTTACGAGTGAGGTGCTTGATTCGCTTACACCTGCACAAAATGTGACAAAGATTGTGTTAGATGAGCTTATTGAACTTCTAGGGCGCACCGATTCTAAACTTGTAATGTCTGGACGCATTCCGAACGTAATAATGCTTGTAGGATTGCAGGGCTCTGGTAAAACTACAGCTGCATCAAAATTAGCGTATCGCTTAAAGCAGGAAGGTCATTCGCCTCTTTTGGTTGCGTGCGATGTTTATAGACCGGCTGCTGCCGACCAGCTTCAAACACTCGGTGGCGAAATAGGTGTGCGAGTGTTTCGCGAAGATGGACAAGACCCGGTAAAAATTGCGCAAGACAGCATACAAGATGCTATAGATAATCTGCGCGATGTGGTAATAATAGACACAGCTGGTCGTTTGCATGTTGATGAAGAAATGATGGCTGAAGCTGCGGCTATTAAAGAGGCTACAAAGCCTGATCAGATATTAATGGTTGTAGATGCTATGACCGGACAAGATGTTGTTAGTGTTGTAGAAGCGTTTTCCGACAGGGTAGATTTCGACGGCGTAATAATGTCAAAAATGGATGGTGACGCGCGTGGCGGTGGCGCACTTTCTGTACGCGAAGTAACTGGTAAGCCTATTAAGTTTATCAGTTCGGGCGAAAAGCCAGATTCGCTTGAAGAATTCCATCCAGATCGTATGGCAAAGCGTATTCTTGGTATGGGCGATATGATTTCGCTTATCGAAAACGCAGTACGTGTGCAACAAGAGGAAGATGAAGCACAGGCTGCCGAGGAACTGGCGCGAGGAAATCTTACTCTTAACGACTTTATAACTATGAATAGGCAAATCCGCAAAATGGGTGGCGTTAGCAAATTGATAAGTGCGCTTCCCGGTGGCGACAAAATGCTAGGTTCTGGGCAAGTTGATGAAAATGCGCTGGACGATATGGAAGTCATAATTAATTCTATGACGGCTGAAGAGCGAGTAAAACCAGAGGTGCTCAATGCTAGTCGGCGACAGCGCATAGCAAAAGGCGCGGGTGTTACGGTAACTGATGTAAATAACCTAATGAAGCGCTATAACGAAACAAAAAAGATGGTCAAGAAAATGACAGCCGGGCTTTCCCAGCAGCCTAAGCGCAACAAAAAAGGTAAAAAGGGAAAGAAGACACGCCGACGCGGTATGGGAATTGCGGGTCTAGAGGGTCTAAGTATGTCCGATTTGAAAAATATATCCAATATGATGGGCGATAAATAGTAGTTTATAGGAGCAGAATTTCATGGCGAAAAAGCGCATAGGTGTTGTAAGCGATACGCACGGAAAGTTGCCCAAAGAGGTATTCGATCTATTTAACGGCAATTGGAGCAGCGAAAAGCTTGCAGAAAGCGCAGTTCAATGCTATGAAGTTTCCTATCGAGAAGACGGCACAGTAGTTTTAGATGATGCACGGGCAAAAAATGTTATAGATACATGTGCGTGTAATCTTATATTGCACGCAGGTGATATAGGGGCGCAAAGCACGCTGGACGAATTAGGGGCTATAGCGCGCAATATTGCTGTGCTGGGAAATAACGATCATGCAATATTTTGGTGCAGCGATGGGGAAGTACCAGTTTTTCGTAGTTTTACATTTTGCGGGTTAGACATTGCAATGATGCATATTCCGTCTGATTTACGAACGGCGCTACACGGAGAATATCCTACGGTAGAGCCTGCTGTTCGTAAGATGCCCGATTTGGCTGTATATGGGCACACCCATATACCCGAAGTAAAAATGGATGGCAATACCTTGGTGGTATGCCCCGGTTCTCCCACGCAATCGCGTCGCGGCGGCGGTCATAATGTTGCCCTTATAGATATAGATGATAACCATTTGCGTTGTGTCTATATCATCTGCCTACCTTAAGAACAAACAGTCTGACACAGGCATTTTCTTTATGTTTATTTAAGTGTATTAGGAATTTAAAAACTTAGAAGATCTCGAACTTCTATATCTAATGCGTCTGCAATACGCATAAGGTCATCTATTCCAACTCCAACACGCCCTGTTTCTATTCGCCAAATATGAGATTTGCTACTACCAATCATAAGCGCAAGCTTATTTTGAGACAGCTTTTGCGCTTCTCTGCGTTCACGTATAGCTTTCCCTAGTGCACGTCTTTTGCGTTCGATATTCATATATCAAGCGTATGTGCTAATATCTAATAGATGGCTCCATATTTGAAGCCACATACTTCAATTCATCATGTTTTGAATTTGTGGCATTTTACTTTACTGGAAAGGATGAATATGAAATAAGATGAACGAATAATATAGGTAGTTACTGTTTTGTTTCTAACTAAGCTTTTGTTTAAAAAGGCGAAAAGGTATGAATTATGTCATTAAATGAAATGAAAAAACGCATTGCGGAAACCACGGATGTTCTTTTTGACAAAACGAAAGAGTTAAGTCAAAAAACTGCTGAAAGCGCATCAAAAGGACTTAAAAGTGTTTCAGATATAGCTCATCAGGCTCATCACGATATGCGTTTAGCATACTATAATCCGGTTTTTCCCGAAGACTATACCGATTCACAGTTTGACCTTCCGGATATGATCGTAATAGAAGACGAAGATGCACGAAAATGCATAGATGTCTGCGAGGGGTCTATCGGTTGGCTTAGCAAAGAGGCAGGTGTAGAGGTTTTGCATCTTTACAAAGAGTTCGTTGCTCTAAGTGGATTAAATTTCTTTCCAATGATCAACTGCGATGCTGTTTACTATTCAGACACTTTTGATAACAAAAGATTTATAGATCTCAGTTCGTATTATGACGTGATCCAAAAAGACAAAATGACAGAACTGCGCAATATTGCTTATTCTTTAGGTGCAAAAGAATGCCGTCTTGAATCTTACGAAGAAGAAAAAATGATAAGCAGGAAAAAGGTTAGGGGCAAAGCAAAGACTAAAGTGAATGCTTTAGGCGAATTTTCTTCTTCGAAAGAATCTAGCCGAAAAAACTCTGTATTATTTGAGCAGAAATTCGAAGGTAGCAACAATCCGGTAAGACCAGAACTAACTTGGTACGCGCACGATAAGGAGTTGCTTTCTTTAATAGATATGCGTTGTTCTGATAGCGGTTCAATACAGGAATACAATATCGAAATAAATTCTTCGCTGTCTAGCACTATGTCAGCAACAAGGGCTTGCAAATTAGATACAGCGCTAAAAAAGCTCGGAGTTGTTTGTAATTTTTCATTAGAAAGTGAATACGAGACAGAATCGAGACGGCATTTGCTTTTCTATATAAAGTTTTAACTTCGATATTTGTTCGTATCTTCTCGTCCCCTGTTACCATTAAGAAATATTGAACTCTGTAAAAAGCTGATCTCTATAAGCTGGGTCTTTAAAGGCTTTAAGTACATCATCTTCGCGGTTATGGGAGAAAAGTGTTTCCACTAATGCTGCATAACGCATTTCAGCTTCCGCGCGACCACGTTCTAACCCTCGCTCTTCTCCCTCTTTAAGAGCAGCTTTGCGGGCTATACGTACTTCTCGCTCCCAATCTTCTCCTATTGTACTTACAGAAAACACCTTATTCACCCACCCTCTATCTTTATTGGCTCTATCTACAGCGCAAGCAATTGATGTAACTAGTTTGTCTTGTTTATCTATTTTACCAGTGGAGACATACTCCATAAAAGAAAGTAGATGCTTATCTTTTGTCTTTGCATAGTCTTTGCAGTTAAGAGCAATCCAGTGTATACCGCTGTCTATGTCTAAAGATGTGTCTTGTCTACATATTGGTTCTATTTCATATACAGGAAGCCCTGCTTTGAAAGGATCGTGATTGCAAACAAAGATAATATAGCTTGTGGATAGCTTATCGTAGTCGGCTCCTTTATCAAGCGATGTAGTATCAATAGATGCTTGATAGTATCTATATCTCCTAGCGATATCTGCTCTTTGTTGAACTTGTAGTTCTATGTCAAAAACTTCATGTTTTGTCTTAGCAAACAAATCTAACCTAACACTCTTAAAATCTAGTCTAGGTTCTATTGCTTGTTCAGCGTTTTTGTAAATCAGGTCATCAATTTGTTTACCTAATACACACTCTAGAAAGTCTTTACATATATCTTTTTGAATCATTACGCGATTAAACATAAATTGATTAGTAATAGAGATAGTGCTTTGTTGCGTATCCATAGCAATCTGTTCTTTCTCTAGAAGACTTATAAATCTTCTAATCAAGACTAGATTGCAAACCTTATATTTGTGTATCAAAAATGCGATATCAAGTGACATACAAACCTTGGCACAAAACCAACTGATTGCAACACCTATTGACATCTCAAATCCTCATAGTTGCAACTTTTAATGAATGTAAATCTTGCAGAAAGCTGACAAATGCATGACATTAGCCTCGGGCGATGCTGACGCTTTTAAGCAGCAGATTAGAAGTTCCTGCGGTATTGCATAGGAGACAGCCATCCAAATAGCTATTTGCAGTGTTCTTATGTCTAATTCTATGCATGCGCTTACCATATGCCGCTCTTTCTGCGCTGCTCGCAGCGTATAAGAATTAATTAGCGCTACAATAGGCGCATTCTTATCAAGACGAGCGAAGGAGCATCTCGTAATGGGTAGAGTTTACAATTTCTCGGCAGGTCCTGCAGTTTTGCCAGAAGAAGTGTTGCGTGAAGCACAGGCAGGCATGTTGGATTACAACGGTACAGGCATGTCGGTAATGGAGATGAGCCATCGTTCAAAAGCATTTGCTGAAATAATTGAAACTGCGGAAGCTGATATTCGCGAATTGATGGCAATTCCCGACAATTACCATGTGTTGTTTTTGCAGGGTGGCGCAACACAGCAATTTGCTGCTATCCCTATGAATTTGATGAAAAATGGCGTGGCTGACTATATTGTGTCTGGCTCTTGGTCAAAAAAGGCATTTAAGGAAGCAAAAATATATGGTGATGCCCGTTGTGTTGCATCTAGTGAAGATGAGAATTTTAGCTATGTGCCCGACGTGGACTCTTTGAAATTTTCCAATGATGCCGATTATGTATATATATGTCAAAACGAAACAATCTACGGTACGCGTTATCCGAAATTGCCCAACACGGGTAATATCCCGCTGGTTTCAGATGTGTCTTCTATGTTCCTTTCAGAGCCTATGAACGTTTCTGATTATGGTCTGATTTATGGTGGCGTACAGAAAAATGTAGGTCCGGCGGGTGTTGTTATAGTTATAGTTCGTGAAGATCTTGTTCGTGAAGACGTTAATCCGGCTACTCCTACTATTATGCGTTATCTTACTCAAGCTAATGCTAAAAGCTTGTCAAACACACCGCCTTGCTGGGGTATATATGTTTGCGGCTTAGTTTTCAAATGGCTGAAAAACATGGGCGGTCTTTCGGCAATGAAGCAAAAGAATGAAGAAAAGGCGGCGCTGCTATATGAATTCCTAGATCAGTCTAAGCTATTTAAAGGCACCGCACGCAAAGACTGTCGCTCTTTGATGAATGTGCCGTTCATAACTGGCGACGCTGATTTAGATGCAAAATTTGTTGCAGAATGCAAGAATCACAATATCGAATCGATTAAAGGTCATCGCTCTGTTGGTGGAATGCGCGCTAGTATTTATAATGCTATGCCTAAAGCTGGAGTGCAAGCACTTGTCGATTTCATGGGTCAATTTGAAAAGGAAAACTTGTAGCCAAGTATTTGTTTCCCAAAATTAAGGACATACAATGACCAAGAAGATTCTAATTACTGAAAAAATAGCCGACGAGGGAATAGATATACTGCGTAGGCGCGGTTTTCAGGTGGACGAAAAGTTAGAGCTTTCCTCCGAGCAGCTTGTAGAGCAAATAGGGGAATACGATGCCCTTATTGTGCGCTCTGCTACTCATGTTACTTCGCAGGTTATAGATGCAGCGAAGAATCTTAAAATTATTGGTCGCGCTGGTGTTACTGTTGACAATATAGATATAGATGCCGCCAATTCTCACGGAATTGTTGTATGCAATGCACCTACATCGAACATAATTTCTGCAGCTGAATTTGCTATGGCTATGCTTTTATCGTCTGTCAGAAAAATTCCTCAAGCAAATGCGTCTATGCACAGCGGCAAGTGGGATAGGCGCGATTTCATGGGAAGTGAGCTTTACGGCAAGACACTTGCGATATTCGGTCTAGGTCGCGTTGGCAGCCTTGTGGCTGAAAGGGCGAAGGCGTTTGGCATGAATCTTATCGCCTACGATCCGTATTGCAGTCCCGATCGCGCAATGCAACTTGATGTTACTTTGTTCAACAGTGTAGAAGACGTGCTTCCTCGTGCCGATTTCATAACCCTACATTTGCCGAAAACTGAAGAAACAGTTGGCATGTTTGGACCGAAGGAATTTGCAGCCATGAAGAATGGCGTAGTTCTGATCAACTGCGCACGAGCTAGCATTTTGAACATGGATTCACTGGCTGATTTTGTAGCTGCTGGCAAAATAAGCGCAGCGGCTATAGATATATTCCCCGAAGAGCCTTGCTATTCTAGTCCGCTACATGAACTACCGAATGCGATACTAACACCACACGTGAATGCTGTTACAAAAGAAGCTCAGGTGCGCGCCGGCGAGCAAATTGCCGAATACGTGTGGGCTGGGCTTGAAGGTTCAATAGTTCCTACAGCAATAAACGCTACTGGTTTGCCACCTGAGGTAATGGATAGATTGCGTCCTTATATGCCAGCTTGTCGAATGGTTGGACGCATGGCTTCAAGCATATTGAAACGCATTCCTAAACGGTTGTTGGTGCAGCTAGAGGGCAGAATTGCTGATGCAGACCCGGATATGTTAGTTGCGGGAGTTGTAGATGGCATACTTTCATATAAGCAGGTAGGCTCTGCTATGCCTGATAATGCGCGCTTGATGGCTGAACGTCACGGCATGAAAGTGGAGACACATTCTTGTGATGATGCTCAGGAATTTGCATCTGCTGTACGCATAAAAGCTGATGGCGTAGAAATAGCGGCTACTCTATACGGAATAGATATGCTTCCGCGCATTATTTCGCTTATGGGATACAAAATTGATATTGCTCCTGCGGCGCAATCGCTTGCATTTGAGTATATTGATGCTCCCGGTAGAGTAGGCATAATAGGCACGATTTTAGGTGCCGCTGATGTGAATATAACCACCATGCAGATTGGAACTAAATCTGAGGAAAAGTGTGCGCTTGTTTACATGAATGTAGAGGGCGAAGTTACCGACGCAGTGCTTAATGAGCTTCGTGAATCGATAGACTTGAAGAACCTCTGGCACATACGTCTATAATATATTACTTACTTTGATATTATGCAGGCAGTCGTTTTATTGACGGCCTGCATTTATTTTGGGAGAACGGAGGATGCGTATGACTCGCAAGATTGACATCTTCGACACTACGCTGCGCGACGGCGAACAATCGCCCGGCGCTTCTATGAACACCGAGGAAAAATTAGTTATAGCGCGACAGTTGCTGCGTTTAAATGTGGACGTAATAGAAGCTGGATTTCCAATTTCTAGCCCCGGTGATTTTGAGAGTGTGCGTAAGATTTCAGAGCTTGCGGGTGATAATGCTACAGTAGCAGCGCTAACGCGTGCGGTTGAAAAAGACATTGTTGTGGCTGCTGATGCACTGAAATATGCCAAACGTCCACGCATTCATACAGGCATTGGCGTATCTGAAAGCCATATGCGCGACAAACTTCGGCTTACTCCCGATGAAGCTGTAGAGCGCGCTGTGGCTGCTGTGAAGTGTGCAAAGCAATATGTAGACGATGTTCAGTTTTATGCAGAAGATGCCGGACGATCTGATTACGATTTTCTTGTTCGCATGATTCAATCTGTTGTTGATGCTGGTGCTACTGTTGTTAATATTCCTGATACTACTGGCTATTCATTGCCGGAGGAATTTGGGCAGCGCATTAAATATCTTGTAGATAATGTGGTCGGAATTGAAAACGTTACTATAGCTGTACATTGCCATAACGATTTGGGTATGGCAACAGCTCTTGCTATGGCTGGTGTTGCAAATGGTGCGCGACAGATTGAGTGCACTATAAATGGTCTTGGTGAACGCGCGGGCAATACTGCCATGGAAGAAGTTGTTATGGCTATGCGTATGCACGGAGAAGAACTTGATGCGCATACTGATATAAATACTCGTGAATTTATGAAGGCGAGTAGGCTTGTTTCCACTATCACAGGTATGAATGTTCAGGCTAATAAGGCGATTGTGGGCGCAAATGCGTTCGCGCATTCTTCTGGAATACACCAAGATGGTGTACTAAAGAAGCGTGATACTTACGAAATAATTGATCCTGCCGATGTTGGTGCTGGCGAAAGTCAGATTGTTCTTACAGCTCGAAGTGGGCATGCGGCACTGAAGCATCGTCTCGAAGAGCTTGGGTATGAATTTGATGGCGAAAAACTTGATGAGTTATACGAGGCATTCTTGAATTTGGCAGACAAGAAGAAGGAAATTTACGACGAAGATCTGGAAAGCCTTGTAAACGAGCGCGATCGCGAAGAAACAGCGCTATATTCCCTTGAGAGCGTGCAGATAAGTTGCGGTTTCCCGCTGAAACCCACAGCTACCGTTACTATCCAAGACCCCGAGGGTGATGTTATTACAAAATGTGAGTGGGGTACGGGTCCGGTGGATGCAGCCTATAAAGCAATCGATAGCATAATAGGCATAAACGCAGACCTTACCGAATTTTCAGTGCAGTCGGTTACGCGCGGAATTGATGCATTGGGTGAAGTTACGGTTCGCGTGAAAGCCAAAAATGGTGAAATGTATACCGGTCGTGGTGCTGATGGCGACATAATCGTGTCGTCTGCAAAAGCGTATCTAAATGCTCTGAATCGTCTAATAGGAGAGCGCCACTAAGCGTTTATCGAAATCATAGTTCGTCATATATATTCACTTGGATAATGTGGCGGGCTGTGATATTATCTATTCAGTGCGCAGGTATGTATAAAGACTTTTCGTTTTCTTTGAAAAGTGGGCTTGTCCCGCTTTTTTTATTGTCAGAAGGCGGAAGCCAGAAAGGGAGAAATGCTCACATCGAAAGAACAGAAGCTATTGTGTGCGCTTGAGCCGCGTGCAGCACAAGAGGGAATCGAAATAGTTACTATCGAGATAGTTGGCGCTAAGCGCGCTCCTATCATACGTATCTATATCGATGCCGATGGTGGAGTTAGTTTCGATGAGCTCTCGTCTGCTCAGGCTTGGATGGGCGAAATGCTAGATGTTATAGACCCGTTTCCGGGAGCATATACGATGGAAGTATCGTCGCCCGGCATAGATAGACCGCTACGTACACGTGCACATTTTGAGCGTTTTGTTGGAAGCCGTGCTAATGTCCGAACGGCTGCGCCCATAGATGGTAGGTCAAATTTCAAAGGTACGATAGAACCTTTCCGAGGCGAAAGTCTTGTACTTACGACTGATAACGGAGAAGTTTGTATACCTTTTGAGGCTATAAAAAGAGCCAATTTAATCGGAGAAATAGTTTTTTAAGCGAAGGAGAAAACGTGTCCGAATCAGAAAGCTCATTGATTGAAGCGTTGCAATTGTTAGCGCATGAGCGCAAGATTGACGAATTTTATATCATAGAGCGGTTAGAGGAGTCACTTGCAAAGAGCTACGAGCGCATTCTAGATTTGGAATACGATGCGCGCGTCACAATTGATCGCCAAACTGGCAAGATCTATGTATACGAACTTGTACCTATTGGTGAGCCAGAAGAAGTGGAAGATGAAGAAACTGGAGATGTAGAGCTTGTTTATCACGACTTTGAAGAGCGCGATGTAACGCCCGAGAATGTAAGCCGTATCGCGGCTCAGAATGCCAAAAGTGTAATAGCTGCTATCGTTCGTGACGCAACTCGTCAGACTATATATGAAGAGTTCTCTGGTCGTGTGGGCGATCTTATTACAGGAACAGTTTTACAGGGCACACCCGACTTCACTATCGTAAAAATACGTGATGGCGTTGAAGCAGAACTTCCACATTACGATTTGAAGCGTAATCCCAACGAGCGCAACGAACGTCCGTCTAATGAGCATTATCGCCATAATCAGCGCTTAAAGGTGCTTATAATTGAAGTGCGCGACCCGTCTTCTGATGCACCGCGTGTAAGGGGAGAGCAGGCGAAACCTTCAATTGTGGTATCGCGTACCCACCCCGATTTAATTAGGCGTTTATTCGAAATTGAAGTTCCTGAAATATATGAAGGCGTGGTTGAGATCAAATCCATTGCCCGCGAACCCGGCGCTCGTTCTAAAGTTGCTGTCGATTCGCGAGAGAGCAACCTAGACCCAGTAGGCGCGTGCGTTGGTCCAAAGGGCAGCCGCGTGCGTATGGTTGTAGAAGAATTGCGCAACGAGCGTGTTGACGTTATACAGTGGAGTGAAGATCCTAGTGTATATGTTGCAAATGCTCTGTCACCTGCTAAGGTACAAAGCGTTACTATAGACCCAGAAAACCATTATGCTACTGTTGTGGTGCCCGATGATCAGTTATCGCTTGCTATTGGTAAAGAAGGGCAAAATGCGCGTCTTGCAGCGCGACTAACAGGGTGGCATATAGACATTCGCTCTTCTAGTATGTCAGGTGAATCGCTTGTAGATGAAAATATCCTGATAGATGAAGAGGAAACAGAAGACGAATTCTGCATCTATGTTAGCGAAGATGGTACGCGTTGTCGCAATCATGCGCGTCCGGGTTCAAAGTATTGTGGGGTACATGCGGGCGCTGAGGAAGAGGCGCTGGTTTAAGATTGATGCAGCTTGAAGCGAAGCTTGAATGGAGTGATATATGGCCGCTATGCGCGTACATGAGTTAGCGAAAGAATTTAACATGTCCAGCAAAGACATGCTTGCGAAGCTTCGCGAAATGAAGATAGCAGCAAAGTCGCATGCTAGTGTGCTAACCGATGCGGATGTAGAGGCAATCCGCAAGAATATAGAGCCTGCGATACTTCAGCGTGCTGGTGAACTTGACGCTAAAGCGAAGAAGGCTTTAGAGAAAGAGCAGGCAGAAAGCGCAAAGCAGAAAGCTGAAGAAGAGGCTGCTAGGCGTGCGGCTGTTGAGGCGGAGCGTGCTGCGCGTGAGGCTGCAAGAGCTGCGCGTGGTGAAGATGCTCCTCAACAAAAAGAGGAGGAAAAGGAAGCACCCGCTCCGCGTAAAGTGCGCAAGATTGAGACTAAGAGCTCTAGTTTTGATAGCTTAGCTAGCCAGATAGAGTCTGAAAAAGAGCGCGTAGAACGCGAACGTAAGGAAGCACGTGCACGTGCGCGCGCTGAAAAGGCACGCGCTGAAGTGGCTAAAAAACAAGCGGTAGAAGAAGCTCTGCGCAGCAGAGGTAAAAAGTCGCAGGCAAAAGCTGCAGAAGTGCAGCCACAACACGAGCATGTGGCTGCACCGGTATCTACGCCTGCTGAAAACACACGGTTTAGCTCTTTGCTATCGCAAATAGAATCTGAAACACAGCGTATGCAGTCGCAGAAAAAGCCAGCGCCGGCGCAGAAGACAGAACATCAGAATCAAAAACGCGGAAAGCACAAGCGAAATAAGAATAAAGCTCAGTATGTTCCCGAATTAGAAACTGAACAAGAAAATCAAAGCGAAGATCGCTATGCGCAAATGGCGGTTCAAGCTGAAAAATTACAGCGTGACAAAGTTCTTGCAGAAGCGCGAGCAGCTGTAGAGGCGGCAACTACCCACGAGGGCGAAGGTAGACGCAAGAAGCGCAAGGAAAAGCGTGAAGCAGAGGCTAGAGAGCGTGCAGAGGCTGAGGCTATAGAGCGCGGTATAGACCCCACGCTTGTGCTGGATGATTCGGTGGTTGAGGTTCCGCAAGGTGCAACGGTTGGCAAGCTAGCCGAATTGTTAAATGTTCAACCAAATGACATTATTAAGCGTCTATTCTTGCTGGGGCAAGCGCTTACGTTAACTCAGTCTATGAGTGACGATTTGATCGATATTGTGGCAGACGATATGGATCGCAAAGTGCGCATTGTTTCTCCAGAAGAAGAATACGCCGTTGTGTACAACGACACGGAAGACGATTTGAAGCCAAGACCGCCTGTAGTTACTGTTATGGGTCATGTTGATCATGGTAAGACTTCACTACTTGACGCTATTAGAGATACTGGCGTAGTTGCAAGTGAAGCTGGTGGCATAACACAGCATATAGGTGCATCTGTTGTTGATATAAATGGGCGACAGATAACTTTTATCGATACTCCCGGCCACGAGGCATTTACTGCCATGCGTGCTCGTGGTGCACAAGTAACCGATATTATCGTTTTGGTCGTAGCAGCAGATGACGGCGTTATGCCTCAAACAATAGAAGCTATTAATCACGCAAAAGCTGCTGATGTTCCTATTGTTGTTGCTGTAAATAAAATAGATAAAGATGGAGCCAACCCCGATCGTGTTCGTCAGGAATTAACCGAATATGAGGTTATTCCAGAGGAATGGGGCGGGCAAAATATGTTTGTAGAGGTTTCTGCAAAGAAACGTCTATACATTGACGATCTGCTGGAAACTATTATTTTGCAAGCCGACGTGTTAGAGCTGAAGGCTAACCCCGATGCGCTCGCGTCCGGCTTTGTTATTGAAGCTAATTTGGATAAAGGTCGCGGACCTGTAGCTACGGTGCTTATCCAGCGTGGTACTTTACATCCGGGAGATGCTGTAGTGGCTGGAACATCTTATGGGCACGTTCGCGCATTGGTTAATCCGCATGGCGAACATGTTGAAGCTGCTATGCCTGCCGATCCGGTTGAGATATTAGGCTTGAATTCCGTTCCTGTTGCAGGTGATGAGTTCCGTGTATTTGCAGATGAACGCGACGCGCGTAAGCTGGCAGAGGAAAGACAATTGCGTGAGCGTGTGGCTGAACAGCGCCATACATCTCATATGAGCTTAGACGATTTGTTTAGCCGAATTGAGGAAGGCAAGCAAACCGACCTCAATCTTATTGTGAAAGCGGACGTGCAAGGTTCAATTGAGGCATTGCGTGATGCTTTCGATAAGATGGATCAATCTGAAGTTCGCATCAATATTGTTCACTCTGCTGTTGGTGGCATAACTGAAACAGATGTAACTTTGGCGGCGGCATCCGATGCTATTATTATTGGTTTTAATGTGCGTCCAACTGGTAAAAGCCGCCAGCAAGCTGAAAAAGAAAAGGTAGACATTCGCCTGTATCGTGTTATTTATCAGGCGATAGAAGATATTAATCAAGCTAGGGTGGGCTTGCTTTCCCCCGATATCGTAGAAGAAGACACTGGCATCGCCGAGATACGTGAAACCTTCAAGGTTCCCAAGGTTGGTACAATTGCTGGCTGCTATGTTATAGAAGGCGAAATCAGTCGCGATAATAATGTGCGTGTTGTGCGCGATGGCACTGTTATTTACGAGGGTACTATAGAAAGTCTTCGTCGCTTCAAAGATGATGTTAAGAGCGTTTCGCGTGGTTTTGAATGCGGCATTGGCATCGCAGGTTACCAAGATGTAAAAGTTGGCGATACTATCGAAGGGTATACTGTTAAAGAAGTAGAGCGTACCGAATAAGAACTTTTATAGCGACCTTGTTTTTGCATAAGAAGAAGTAGTTTTGGCATAACGCAAGGTCGCTTGGTTCATCTAGGTTTTAGCCTTTAAGGAATTCTGACGCGCTGCGAATTCTTAATGTTGCTGATTGAATTGTGAGGTGATTTCAGTGAAAGAAGGCAATCGTAAAGTTGATGAACGGGCACGCGAAGTAATTTCAAACATTATGCTATTTGATATATCTGACCCAAGATTACAGATGGTTACTATTACCGGATGTAATGTTAGCTTTGATCGTGCATACTGCGATGTTTACTACACATCTGAGCCCAATAGATATACAGACGTAGAAGCTGCTTTTAGCGCTGCAAAGGGTCATATTCGCTCCCTGATGGCAAAAAGGCTTGATTGGAAGCAAGCGCCAGAGTTGCGCTTTCACTTGGACGAAACAGTAGATGCGGCAGAAAAGCTTGAACAGTTCATCAATGCTGAAAAAGAACGACAAGCTGCATACGGCAATACAGTGGAGTAGGCAAGGAATTCGATAAGCTATGGCGGTAACTCCACAAACTAATACAACGCTTAACGAGATAGCGGAAGCCCTTTTGAAACATGACCGTATTTGTATATGCGGTCATGTTAGTCCTGATGGCGACTGTATTGGGTCGCAATTAGCGCTGCGTTGCGCACTAGCGCAACTAGGAAAAGAAGTTGTGGTGCTTTTAGCTAGCGCTGACAAGCTAAGTGTAAGTTTCGAATTTCTTCCGGGTTTTGAAGAATTGATACCAGCAGCTTCATTTGAAGGTACTTGCGATGTGTTTGTGCAAGTTGATGTTCCCAATGCGCGAAGATTGGGTGAGGATGCGTCGAAGATCAGACAAAGCGCTTCTCTTACAATAACTATTGATCACCATGCTGTAGATGAGCGAGAGACTCATCTTAGTTATACCGATCCAGATGCTGCGTCAACTAGTATGCTTGTGTGGGAGACTGTAAAACATTTAGGGGTAGATTTAACTAAAGATATAGCAACTTGTGCATATACCGGATTGATGACCGATACTGGCAGGTTTCAGTATCAAAATGCCGATTTGCGCGCTTTTAGAGCAGCTTGCGAAATGGTAGAAGCTGGTGCAGATCCGGCGTTTATATCGGCAGAGTTTTTCCAGCGTGCTACATTGGCTTCCATACAACTTGAAGCGGCAGCCATAAACAATATGCGCTTCATATGTGATGGATGTGTTGCTCTTAGTTTTATTACTCAAGACGAAATGAAGCGCGCAGGTGCTGTTAAGTCTGATTGTGAGCAGCTTATCAATACGCTGCGCTCTATTGATGGCGTTAAAGTGGCTGCTATGTTGCGCGATGAAGGCAAGCAAGTTCGTGGCAGTTTTCGATCGAAAGATACAACCGACGTATCTGCTATAGCAAAGCGCTTCGGTGGCGGTGGACACAAAGCAGCAGCGGGGTTCACACTATATGAGCCGCTAGATAAAGCTGTACGTATGGTGGAAAAAGCGCTATGCCAAGTTTTTCGCGAGGGTAATAATTGAAGCGCGGAGAGGCGGGGCTTAGCCTTGTTATAGGTGTTGATAAGCCGAAAGATCTTACATCACATGATGTAGTTGGTCGCTGCAGGCGTATTTTTAATGAAAAGCGGGTAGGGCACGCTGGCACACTTGACCCTATGGCTACGGGCGTACTGCCAATTTTGGTAGGTTCTGCAACGCGCCTGAATCGATATATGTCTGGTCACGATAAGCGCTATGAAGCAGTTGTTGCATTTGGTAGCGCAACAGACACAGACGATGCGCAAGGTAAGGTTATTCGTCAATCTGCTGTGCCAAGAGAAGTGCTTGATAGCGGATTTGCTATGTCGGTTCTTGAGCGATTTACTGGCTGCATAAAACAGATTCCTCCGATATATTCAGCGCTGAAGCGCAACGGTAAGAAAGCATGTGATGAAGCGCGCAGAGGAAACGTGGTTCAACTAGATCCACGCGATATTGAAGTATACGAGGCGCGTTTGCTTGGTATATTGGAAACGGATGGCGTTGTAGCTTGGCGTTTAATGTTTCATGTATCCAAAGGTACTTATATACGCTCACTAGCACGTGATATAGGCAATGCGTGCGGTAGCGCCGCACATCTTCAAGCACTAAGACGCACATCGGCAGGTTTGCTTCAAATTGACGATTGCGTAACGCTAGAGACGCTGGAAAGAATTGGGCTAGGCGCTTCGATAGACCCGGTGCAGGCGCTCGGTTTCCCTATAGTTTTTGTAGATGAAGCAAATGAAAAGAAAATAAGAAATGGCATGTCTTTCCCTTTGAATGACCAAGTATTTTATGAATATCCTGCTGTGTCTTGGAGGGAACGTGCTTGTTCGTGCACGTCTGGTTTAGTTGAATGTTGTGATGCGCCTATCGATGGGTGCGCTATTAGTGTGGTGCGCGCAAATATGCTGTTGGCAATATACAGAGTTGATGTTTCGAATTGTCTTTTAAGAGCCGAATGTGTTTTTCAGAATGGGGTTAGTCGTGGCAGAGGTATTTGAGCTTGGTATATCTTCAGCAGATATACGTCTTTCAGGATGTGTGTGTGCCATAGGTGTCTTCGACGGCATTCATTTAGGACATAAAGCCATAATAAATAAAGCTTTGGAAGATGCCAAAGCAAGAAAAGTTCCGTGCGTTATTGTTACGTTTAGCGTAGATCCTGACGAGATATTTAAGGGTGAAAATTTCCGAAAAATAATGAGCAATACCCAGCGTATTTCGGCTTTATCTGAAACGGGTGCAGATAAAGTTGCTGTTCTTATGTTTGAAAGAGATATGGCATGTAAGTCTCCAGAGGAATTCTTAGATGCCGTGTTTTCAAATGCTGCTGTTGTTGCTATACATGTTGGCTGCGATTTTAGATTTGGTAAAGCTGCAGCGGGCACTGTGGCAGATTTGCGGAAATGGGCGGCTGAATATGATGTTTCTATTTGCGCACACGATCTTCTAACCTTTGGTGGTGTTCGCATTTCATCTACGAGAATACGTGGATTACTTGAAGACGGCAATGTGGTATGCGCCCGAGAACTTTTAGGACATCCGTATACACTTGAAGGAAATATTGTTCGCGGGCGTGAAGCTGGACGCGAAATGGGTATACGAACGGCTAATCTTAAAATACCTACCAACATGCGCGTATTGGGTAGTGGCGTGTATGCCGCGTATGCAGTTTTGGATAAAAAGCGATACAAGGCTGCGGTTTCTGTTGGAATATCGCCAACATTTGAAGACATTGCAGAGTCGAATATAGAGGCTCATATTTTAGACTTTGATGGTGATATTTACGGCAAAGAACTAACGCTTGAATTTATTGATTATATTCGCCCTATGCAGCGCTTTGATAGTGTTGATAGGTTGGTGGCAACTATTAAGCACGATATATCCTATGTAAAAAAGAGCCTTTAGCAACATATTTAGCTGCATATACAATCCTTTAACATGTATAGTAGCTAACAACCGATAAAATCATGTTGTTGCTGTCTTGCGGCTGTAATTGCGTTTCAGCCACAAGACCACAACGTCACTCAAGGCTTAACCTTAGGAGGAGATGTGACAACAGCTATAGCTTGGCTTGCTCCTGTATGTGCCTTAGTTGGCATATTAGTGGCAACCTACCTCGGAAATTGGGTTTTAAAACAAAACCCGGGTTCTGACAAAATGAACGGTATCTCCAAGAAGATACAACAAGGTGCGAAAGCGTTTTTGATGAGCGAATATAAGCTGCTCATCATTTTTATGGTGGTAGTTGCCATAGTTATGGCGATTGCTTTGTCGTGGGTTACAGCTCTAGCATTCATTACTGGTGGTTTGCTGTCGGCGGCTGCCGGATATGTTGGTATGCATGTTGCTACTCGCGCTAATACCAGAACAGCGTATGCTGCAGAAACTTCTGTTGCCAAAGCTCTTACGGTTAGTTTCCGTAGTGGTCTTACCATGGGGCTTTGCGTTGCCTCGTTTGCGCTGATGGGTTTGTCGCTTTGGTTGATAGTTATGGTATTTTCCGGCATTAACCTGTTCGACCTAGAACTTGCTTATAAGTTCACTATGGATATCGCGCACGAGCATATCGGCATGGTGGAAGGCTTTGCGACCGGAGCGTCTGCTGTGGCTCTATTTGCCCGTGTTGGTGGCGGCATTTATACAAAAGCAGCCGACGTTGGTGCCGACCTTGTTGGTAAGGTAGAGGCAGGCATTCCCGAGGATGACCCGAGAAATCCTGCAACCATAGCTGATAATGTTGGCGATAATGTAGGCGATGTTGCCGGAATGGGTGCTGACTTGTTTGAGAGCTACACTGGCTCTATTTTAGCCCCTACAATTCTTGCGGTAACGTTTGGTGCACTTGGCGGCTACTTTGTTGGCGGAGATTTAATTTGGGCTATTGTTACTCCGGTTGTTATAGCGGCATGTGGCATTATTACTTCAATAATAGGTTTGTTTGCAGTACGCACCAAGGAAGGTGCCGATCTGCATAAGGCGCTAAATCGTGGTACTTATGTTGCTGCCGGTATAGAAATTGTAATAATACTCTGCATATTCCTAATCTGGAGTAATCAATCTGTTGTTTCTCAACCTGTGTGGCTGTTTGGTTCGGTTATATGTGGTTTGGTCGCCGGTCTTGCTATAGGCAAGATTACAGAGTATTTCTGCTCCGATCATTACAAACCGGTTCACAAAATTGCTGAAAGCGCAGAAACCGGTGCGGCAACCGTAATTATTGAAGGTCTGTCTACCGGCATGCTGTCAACTATTGCTCCGATAATCTTAGTAGCGCTTGCCATAATAGGCGCATTTGTATGCGGCAATATGGCTTTCCCGCTAGCTGGATTAGGTGTCGAAAAAACTATTGCTGTTGGTCTTTATGGTGTTGGTCTTGCTGCTACTGGCATGCTTTCAAATACTGCTATAACAATCGGTGTTGATGCATACGGTCCTGTGGCTGACAATGCTGGTGGCATAGCTGAAATGGCTGGTCTTCCCGAAGAAGTACGCGATCGTACCGACGCGCTTGATGCTGTAGGCAATACAACTGCCGCTATTGCTAAGGGCTTCGCTATTTCTAGTGCTGGTCTATCTGCAATATCGCTTTTCGTATCCTATCAAGCAACAATGCACAATTATTTGCCAGAATTTGAACTTGCGCTTACAGATCCACTTATCGTGGCTGGTATTTTTATAGGCGCAATGATGCCTTTCATGTTTGCAGCGCTTACTATGGGTGCAGTTTCGCGCGCAGCGCATGCAATGGTTGAGGAAGTTCGTCGTCAATTCCGCGAAATACCCGGAATTATGGAATACAAAGCCGAGCCTGAATACGATAAGTGTGTGGCTATTTCAACTACATCTGCACTTCGCGAAATGATGACCCCGGGCATAATTGCAATTGTGGTGCCAATTGTAATCGGATGCATCGATCCGGCTATGCTAGGTGGCTTCCTTGCAGGAGCTGTTGCTACTGGTATGTTGATGGCTATATTCATGTCGAATTCGGGTGGCGCTTGGGATAATGCTAAGAAATACATAGAACAGGGCAACTTTGGCGGTAAGGGTAGCGAAGCTCATAAGGCTGCCGTTGTGGGCGATACTGTGGGCGATCCTTTCAAGGATACGTCTGGTCCCTCAATGAACATTCTTATTAATTTAATGACTATCGTGGCACTTACTTTTAGTCCTCTGTTTATTACTATACAGATGATGTTCTAGTTTAAATTGAAGCAAGTTACACTATATTCAGATGGCAGCGCGCGCGGTAATCCGGGAAATGGCGGTTACGGCGCGCTTCTGCTGTATAAAGGCGCTGATGGGAAGAATTACGAAATGCGCCTTTCTAAAGGTTTTCGTTTAACTACCAATAATCGCATGGAGATCCTTGGCGTTATAGCTGCGCTTGAAGTTTTAAATCAGCCATGCAAAGTAGATGTATACACCGATTCGCAGTATGTATGCAATGCATTCAATAAAGGATGGATTGCTAAATGGCAGGATTGTGGCTGGAAAAAAACTAAATCTACGCCCATTAAAAATGTAGATTTATGGAAGCGATTGCTCTTAGCTATGGCACCGCATAATGTTACATTTAATTGGGTGCGCGGTCATGCGGGCAACAATTACAACGAAGAGTGCGACAGGCTTGCTACCGAGGCGGCAGACTCTAGAAGTTTAGAAATTGACATAGAATATGAAGGTCTAAATCAGACTTCTTTCAATTTGGATCAGTCCGCGTCGTAGTAATCTTTCTGTATGCGTCTTTTGCTATTTGGGAATAAGCGGGCATACATGTTCATGAAGTAATTATCAGTCATGGAAGCTATATAGTCGGCAACGATGCGGTTCGGCTCTTGCGATAGATAAGCGTCCGCTGTTAGCGAATGCGACATTTTTACAAGCGATTTTACGTGTTGTCTAAAAATTGGCGATTCATGGCGCTCGTTTACTAAATCATCTAATAGGCGCGCATACATTTCCTCAAACATGGTTTCCACGACATTGTCCGGTTTATCAAGTATGCCCTCCTGCGAATATATAACCTGATAATTTTGACGTTTCGCCAGCTTTAAGTCATCGAAAACCTCTCGGCTCATGGCAATTTTATTAGAACCGTAGCTATTGTTTACTATATCTGCTGTTACATTATTAATAATGCGGGCATTATCGCGTCCAATTACAGAGCTGTCGAACATATCAAGCGAATTAATAACACCCATCTCTATCGCATCTTGTCTGTCTTTGCCTAAATACGCAATCATATCGCTTACGCGTACAACGCATCCTTCTAAAGTAGATGGTCGCAATGTGCCTATAACCTGTTCGTCTTTATTGCACGCCTCAACCATTTCATCTAGCTGCTCAAATGTTTCTACATTGCCGCATTCAAGTGTTTGGCATGCAAATTCTCCATTATGAGTAATAACTCCATCTAGTGTCTGTAGCGATAAATTTCTGGGGTAGAGCTGGTCTAGTACACGAACTGAGTGTACGTTGTGATGAAAGTAGCGTCCTGTACGTTTGTGGTAACTTTCAGATAGATAGCGCTCTCCTGCATGTCCGAATGGCGTATGTCCTATGTCGTGACCTAACGCTATAGCCTCAATCAGATTCGTATTCAAACCTAGTAGCGTACCGATTCCTTGCGCTACTCGATTTACTAGCTGAACATGAAGCATGCGTCGTGAAATGTCATCATTTTCTACTAAGCTGAAAACCTGCGTTTTGCCGGAGTAGCGATTATAGGCTGGAAGATTAACAATTTTTTCTACATCGCGCATGAAGGCAGGGCGAGTTAGCGTTGCCTGGTCGTGCTCTTTGCTTGAGCGACGCACTACATTTTCATCGCGAAAGCGGAACGGATGAAGCCTACCCGCCGCTCTGTCGGCTATTATTGACTTTTCGATTTCTGGATCGAGTGAAAGGTAGGGTATTTCTTCTTTTTGTAAATTGCTCATATGAATTATCTCCGCTCATATCTTTTTTCGAAATGATAGCATTCATATTCAATTTCTTGGTTGTAGTGTTTTATGATTCTCGTTTAGAGATTAAGGAGTAAATATTTGTAAATGATTAGCGATAGCGACATACAGAAAGTTCGTGAAGCTACAGACATTGTGGCGCTGTTTGCCGAAAGGCAGCAGATGCGCCAACGCGGTCGCGATTTTTGGTGTTGCTGCCCTTTTCATAGCGAGCGCACGCCTTCATGCAAAGTGGATCCCAACACGCAATTGTGGCATTGTTTTGGGTGTGGGGAAGGCGGCGATGTTTTCAGCTATGTAATGAAAGCTGAAGATATGACATTTGTTGAAGCGGTACATTTTTTAGCTGACAAAGCGCACGTAGATATTGAAGAGACTGAAGGAAAGGGAATTTCGCGAGGTCATAAACAGCGTCTGCGCGATGTGTGTAAAGCTGCGGCGGATTTCTTCCATAATCAACTTATGCGCGGTGTGTCTAGCGGCGCGGCGCGTGCTAGACAATATTTGGCTGGTCGTAATTTTGGTGGCGATGTGCCTAAGAATTGGAACTTAGGCTATGCGCCCGGGTCAACTTCTCTTGTAGATTATTTGACATCGCTTAATTTTAAAGCTGAAGAAATGCTAGATGCCAACGTGGCTTCGTGCGATTCTAGCGGACGTATGCGCGATAGATTTTTTGACAGAGTTATGTTTCCGATAAACGATGCGTCAGGCGAGTGCATAGCTTTTGGCGGCAGAATTATTGGGGATGGTAATCCGAAGTATTTAAACTCTCAGGAAACGGCAATATTTCATAAATCGCAAGTTTTGTATGGACTAGACAAAGCAAAAACGCAGATGGCTTCTAGTGGCTCTGCGATAGTGGTTGAGGGTTACACAGATGTAATAGCATTACATGAAGCTGGAATACGCAATGCTGTAGCAACGCTTGGAACGGCGTTAACCATGCAACATATAAGACTGCTGTCTCGTCATGCAGGTAGACGTATTGTTTATTTATTTGATGGCGACGAAGCTGGACAGCGTGCAGCTGAAAGGGCGCTGCAGTTCATTGACTACGCTATGACTCCTGAAGCCGGTAAAACAAAAATGGAAATTTGTGCTGTAACTTTGCCGAACGGGCTTGATCCTGCGGAATTTGTAGCAGCGCATGGTAAATCTGGGTTAGACGATTTGCTGCAAAATGCAAAACCGTTAATCGTGTATGGGATAGAACGCCGTATAGCAAAGCATGATATAGGAACAGCAGAGGGACGTAGTGCTGCTCTTGTTGATGCCTTGCAGATTTTAATTCCGATAAAAGAATCGGTGCTAGCTAAAGACTATGCAGCTCAAATTGCTGGTATGGTGCATGTTAGGGAAGCCGATGCTCTTGAGAAATTGGCATCGCTTAAACAACCTAGTCGCAAAAGTTATGCAGCAGAATCAGAGAAACCAAATACGGTGCGTACAACAACGCTTCCAGAGGCAGAGATGAATCGCCTTCGCTTTGAACGCGAATTTTTAGGATTGGCAGCGCAAAATCCACTTTTAGCTTTAGGTTTTGCTGACACTATGTCAAAAACTCGTTGGCACGATAAACAGCATTGCTGTATTGCGGATGCTATAGTTGCAGCATTAATGGAAAACCCCGGCATATCTGCTGCCGATTTAGTAGCGAAGGCATCGCTAGTCAGTAAATATGCTCCGGCTATACTAACTGCAGCGGAAGTGTCGGATGGATCTAGCGCTGCTGATAAGCTGGCATACTTAGCTAATGAAATATCTATAGGGGATGGCGAAGAGGCTATGGCTGCCCTAAAGGCTAAATTAATTGCTGGGAATGTAGAAGATGCAGATGCGGCGTTTAATGAGTTGGTAGCCATGCAGCGCCGTTTAACTGAACTGCGTCAAACAAGAAATTTATCTTAGCGGATTTTTGGCGTATGTAATGGACACTTTTATCTGTTCGATTCACAATATTACTTAAAACATTGGCGCATGATATTCAAGGAGAGTTTGATGAGTCTGAAAATTGTTCAATCGCCCGATCCTAGTTTGCTGGAAGTATGTGAAGAGTGCGTTGTAGGCGATCGCGATTTGCTAAAACTAGGAAAGCAGATGGCGAAAATTATGTACGCAAATAATGGATGCGGCATCGCTGCACCGCAAGTTGGAAAGAAAATACGCTTTGTTGTAATAGATGTAGATTGGGATGGCGAAAACGCTTCTACACGCAATCCAATTTTTCTTGTTAATCCAACAGTGGAAGAACTTCGTGGCGATAAAGTAGTCGATAAAGAGGCATGTTTGTCTTGTCCCGGAATTAGTGTTCCTGTAGCTAGACAGCCTTGGGCACGCGTGCGCTATTTTGATTTAGACGGTGAAGAGTGGGAAATAGAAGGCGATGGTCTTTTGGGTCGTTGTCTTCAGCATGAAATAGACCATTTAGATGGGCGCACTTTGTTTGAAGCCTGCGAGCCCTCTGTTCGCATAAAAGCCATTCAAGCTTATGATAAGGCTCTTGCTATGGGTGCTAAGCCAGGAGAATCGATGGTAGAGGTGGAGGCATAATATGCGGATTGTCTTTATGGGGACACCTGCATTTTCTGCAACTATATTGGAAGAAATAGCGAATGCTTTCGATGTTGTAGGTGTATTTACCCGTCCGGATGCTGTCAGAAATCGGGGTAAGAAACTAGAGCCTTCGCCCGTAAAAGAACTTGCACTTAGTTTAGATATTCCTGTTTTTACACCTACTACGTTAAAAGAAGCCGATTCTTTGCGTGTAATTAAGGAATTAAAACCAGATGTTATATGTGTTGCTGCATACGGTGCCATTTTGCCGAAAGAAGTGTTAAACATACCAGCGCATGGTTGTTTGAACGTACATGCCTCTATTCTTCCTAGATGGAGAGGTGCTGCCCCTATACAGCATGCAATTCTCGCTGGAGACAAAGAAATTGGCGTGTGCATAATGCGTATGGAAGAGGGTTTAGATACGGGCGACTATTGCATTGTTCGCCGTGTTGACACACAGGGAAAAGATGCTGCGTATTTAACCGATGAGTTAGCAAATCTTGGTGCCAGAGCACTTGTTAGCGCATTAGCACAACTCGATAGCGGCTCTGTCATGTGGGTTAAGCAAGATGAAGCGAATGCAACCTATGCTCATAAAATAGAGAAAGGTCAGCTCGATCTAAGTGCCGACATTTCTGCCGAGCAAAATTTGTGCCGAGTGCTTGCTTCTGACGATGCGCATCCCGCTAGATGCACCGTAGCCGACAAACCGGTTCGCATTGTAAAAGCTAAACTTGCCGATAATTTCAATGGTGCTACTTCCGGGTGTGTTGCGTGGCATGAAAAGCATCTCTATCTAGGTTGTTCTAATGCTTCTATAGAAGTGTTAGAGCTAAAACCCAGCGGCAAGCGTCAAATGCTAGCTTCTGAATTTGTGGCTGGCAATGCAATATTGCGTGCGGGCGAGGCGGTCTGGAGCTAATGGGGCGCTTAAGCCCCGCGCGCATAGCTGCACTTGAGGCTACTTCTCAAGTTAGGAAGCGGGATGCTTTTGTGCGCGATATTCTGCCTTCTGTTTTGAATAAATATACTCTTCGTAGCAGCGATAGGGCTTTTGCTTCGCTTTTGTCTATTGGCGTAGTTCAAATGCAAGGAACGCTAGATGCGATATTAGATCGGGCGATGAATTCTCCAAGCGATGTAAAGCCAAATCTTCGCGATGCGCTGCGCATATCGGTATATGAAATGTTCTATCTTGGGCGCGATTTATATGCTGCGATAGATCAGGGTGTCGAACTTGCAGCTTATGTAGCACCGCGGACTAGGGGTTTGGCGAATGCGGTATTGCGAAAAGCTTCAGTAATTATTGCTGATATTTTGTCTGAAGATGCTGCAAAAAGTGTAGGTGCTGCTGCGTTGCATTTTGGGTTTCCTGAGTGGTTGGCTAGCAATTTGTCAGAGTGGATGGGTCTGTCTGCGGCGTGTAAATTCATGGAAGTCTCAAATGAGCAACCCCCTGTGTTTGTGTCTATAAATTCATTGCGTATATCTGATACGAAGGCGAAAAATAAACTTATTGATGCATCTGTTGAATTTGAAACGATTGATTGTATTTCAGGATGTTTGAAATTGTCTAATTCGTCCGATATCGGCATGAAAACAGTTATAGACATGATAAACGCCGGCGAACTTATTGTTTCCGATGCTGCTGCGCAGATGGTTGCGCAAAAGGTTGTCGAATATACTAAGCATTCGCTTTTGGAAATTGGTGCTGGTCGTGGCACGAAAACAGTGCTTTTGCAAAATTTCTATAACAGGAAATGCGGCGGCGCGGCTACAAAATTGGAAGGACTGCGTTCAGAAGCTTTGCAGCCTTCACTCCGTCCTTCCAATTTTGCTTTATCGTCGTGTGGCGAAGAATGCAACAAACAAATAGAACGGTTTGTGTGTGTTGATAATGTAGAGAGCAAAGAGGCGCTTTTATACGAGCGCGTTGCCGCTTGCGGTGCGCATGTATCTGATGCAATTACCGCAGATGCAACCAATCTTAAAAGCGCTATTGGAAGTGAATGCTTCGATACTGTGTTTATCGATACGCCATGTACAGGGCTTGGCACGCTTCGCCGGCATCCGGAAATAAGATGGCGATTGACGCAAGACTCAATACATAAGGCTGCTGAACTAGATTTGCGTTTGCTTACGGAAGCTTCTTTGCATGTTAAACCCATGGGTAATCTTGTATATGCGACATGCACAGTTACACCAAATGAGAACATGGATACAATACGCGCCTTTTTAGAAAGTCCACAAGGTGAGTCTTTCCATTTGTTGGAAAATTGCGGCACTTTTACAACGCAGCTTTCAAGCAACGGCTGCGACAGTCATTTCTGTGCCGTAATGGTGAAAAATAACTGACCATGTGCGCATCTTGGACTAATATATATCATTCAAATCTAAACTTAGATATGAAAGGCAATCATGGAACCAAATATCAAAGAGGTTGCGAATCGCATAAGGGTTCTTCGCGAAGATCTTGGATACACATTGGAAGATATGGCGCAGGCTACAGGAAGGTCTGTTGAGGAATATGAGGCTCAAGAATCGGGCACTCAAGACCTTACTTTCACTTTCTTGTATAAGTGCGCTAATAAACTAAAAGTTGATGTTATAGAGCTTCTAACTGGTGAAACTCCGCATCTTAGTGGATATTGCGTGACAAAAAATAATGACGGACTTGTTATTAAGCGCCGCGCTGGTTTTGAATACTTACACAAAGCGCCGCATTTTCGCAATAAACTAGCCGAGCCTTTCTTGGTTACTGCTCCTTATATTGCCGAAGAACAGGATAAGCCTATACATCTTTCCTATCATGAAGGTCAAGAATTAGACTTCATTATTTCTGGTCATTTACGCTTCGCCTATGAAGATCATATTGAGGAAGTTGGACCCGGAGATATGCTTATGTATAACTCTGGGCGCGGGCACGGAATGATAGCTACAGGCGGCAAACCCTGTAAATTCCTAGCAGTAGTTATGAAAGCTCCGGGTAAGGAAATTATTTAGGTGCGCACTGAGTATTCGGTTGTGCACCTAAAACATCTGTTGTCCATACCCGTTGCAGCTACTGCTGCCAGTTCTCAGGAATTAGATATGAGAGATATAAACCTTAGATATGTCGATGAAGAATACGATGAAAATGGTCTTCTAACTAAATTTGAGTTACATAATGAACCCGATTACAACTTTGCTTACGATGTTGTAGACGATATAGCGCTAAACGACCCCACAAGGCGTGCTATGGTGTGGTGCAATCCTGAAGGAGAGGAACACATTTTCACCTTCGCCGATATGAAGAAGTGGTCGGATAAAACTGCTAACTTTTTGTCTGAGATCGGTATAGGCAGAGGCGATAAAGTTATGGTAGTGCTAAGGCGGCATTATCAGTTTTGGTTCGTTGCACTTGCCTTAGCAAAACTAGGTGCCGTTATGGTGCCGGCTACATTCATGCTTAAAGAACACGATATGATTTATCGTCTTAATGGAGCAGGAATAAAAGCTGTTATAGCTACGAGTGCGGGTGATGTTGCCGATGTGGTAGATGCCGTTGTAGGCGAGTGCCCTACAGTAGAAAAGCTAATTTTGGTAAACCCGGCTGGAGCCGGCATGACAAAGCGCGACGATAACGGCAATCTTTTGGATGGCGGCGAAGGCTTTGGCGCTGCCTTATCTGGCGAGGATGGCATATGTGCATTGCCTGTTAATCGCAGCGGATGGATAGATTTCAATACGGAAGTTCGCAAAGCATCTGATTCTTTTACAAAGCGAGAAACATTGGCTGAAGAGCCTATGTTGTTATATTTCTCGTCTGGTACAGCGGGAAACCCGAAGATGGTTATGCATAATAGCCTGTATTCATTAGGGCATTTGATAACTGCGAAGCATTGGCACAATGTTCGTCCAGATGGAATTCATTTTACGATAGCTGACACGGGATGGGGCAAAGCTGTTTGGGGTAAATTCTATGGGCAATGGCTTATGGAAGCATGTGTATTAACATACGAT
The DNA here is from genome assembly GCF_011039055.1 of Adlercreutzia sp. ZJ154. Taxonomy (NCBI): domain Bacteria; kingdom Bacillati; phylum Actinomycetota; class Coriobacteriia; order Eggerthellales; family Eggerthellaceae; genus Adlercreutzia; species Adlercreutzia sp. ZJ154. The sequence goes on along the minus strand of NZ_JAAKEF010000001.1, from coordinate 178,759 downwards.
TTTGATAGGTTTCATGCCGGAGAAATTCTAAGCCTAATAGGTCGCTACGGTGTTACTACTTTCTGCGCACCTCCTACAATGTATCGTCTTATGATGCAGGAAAATTTGGCTGACTTCGACCTATCTTCACTTGAGTATTCCACTACTGCTGGTGAAGCACTAAATCCAGATTTATTTGATTTCTGGAAAGAGAATACTGGACTTACTATTTATGAGGGATTTGGTCAGACTGAAACCCCACTAACAATAGGCAATCTTACAAACTCTACGCCGCGTCCGGGTTCGATGGGTAAACCCGTGCCTTTATACAATGTTGCCATAATGCGTGAAGACGGTACTTTTTGCGATGTTGGCGAAACTGGCGAGATCTGCATAAATGTTGATCCGCATCCTGCAGGCATAATGATGGAGTATTACCGGGATGCGGAAAAAACTGCTGCCACCATGCACGACGGCTGGTATCACACCGGTGATACTGCTTGGGAAGATGAAGATGGTTATTATTGGTACGTGGGGCGCAATGATGACGTTATAAAATCCAGCGGATACCGCATAGGACCTTTCGAGATAGAAAGCGTTATGCTTGAACATCCTGCAGTACGCGAATGCGCTGTTACTGGCGTGCCTGACGATCTTCGGGGTATGCTAGTGAAAGCTACGGTTGTATTGGCGGAGGGCTTTGAAGGTTCTGATGAACTTACAAGCGAACTTCAGACGTGGGTAAAAGAGAATACGGCACCTTATAAGTATCCGCGCATTATTGAATACGCTGACGATTTACCTCGTACCGTCAACGGTAAGATACGGCGTGTTGCCATACGTGAAGCCGATCAGAGACAGACGGTTCCTGAGGGCTTGGTATAATCCAGATAGAGTAAGCCAGCTGAAGTGGGCCGCGATCTCAAAGCGTGGCCCGCTTTCATTAGGACGAGAGGTTGGACTTATGGGCAAAGTTGTTATCGATGAAAGTTTTTGTAAAGGGTGCGGTATATGCGTAAGTGTATGTCCGCAGTCTATTCTGAAACTTGATACGGAAACTATAACGCCAAAGGGATATAACCCGGCTATGTGTATAAATGAACAAGCATGTACTGGGTGTGCTTCGTGTGCACTGATGTGTCCCGATGTGGCTATAAGAGTTTACCGGGAGGTGAGGGCATGAGCGAGAGAGTTTTAATGAAGGGCAATGAAGCGCTAGCTGAAGCTGCCATGCGCGCTGGTTGCCGATACTTTTTTGGATATCCAATAACACCGCAAACTGAGTTAGCGGCTTATATGTCAAAGCATATGCCAAAACGCAATGGAGTTTATCTTCAAGCGGAAAGCGAAATAGCTGCCATAAACATGGTGTATGGAGCTGCTTCTTGCGGGAAGCGAGCTATGACTTCATCTTCAAGCCCCGGAATTTCTTTGAAGACTGAAGGTATTTCATATATGGCAGGTGCCGATCTTCCAGCTGTAATAATTAATGTGCAGCGTGGAGGTCCGGGGCTTGGCAGTATTCAGCCTTCACAAAGCGATTATTGGCAAGCTACGCGCGCTATGGGTCATGGCGATTTCTATTTGCCAGTATTTGCGCCATCGACTGTACAAGAGGCGGCTGATTTAGTTTATGAGGCTTTTGATGTTGCTGATAAATATCGCACACCAGTAGTTATTCTGGCAGATGGCATGCTTGGGCAAATGATGGAGCCGGTTGTGTTGCCTGACGAGCGTAACTTGGAAGACTTGCCGGAAAAGCCATGGGCAACCGATGGGCATCATGGAAAGCGCACTCATAATATTGTTAACTCGCTGTTCTTAGATGCGCAGGAGTTGTGCGACAAGAATGTAGAGAGATTTGCTCGCTACGATCAAATAAAGCGCGATGAAGTTCGTGTAGAAGAATATTTAACACAAGATGCAGATGTTGTAGTTGTAGCGTTTGGAGCCGCTGCGCGTATAGCGCGTAGTGCTGTAAACGACGCTCGCTCTAAAGGAATTAAGGCTGGATTAATTCGCCCTATAACGCTTTGGCCATATCCGGTACAGGCGATAGAGAATTGCAATGCCCGAGCGTTCCTTGTGGTGGAAATGAATATGGGTCAAATGGTTGAAGATGTGCGTCTTGCTGTAAACGGTGCTGCACCTGTGGAATTTTTCGGGCGGACTGGTGGTGTTATCCCAAGACCAGATGAGGTTTTGGAGCAAATAGTTGCTATAAGCGAGAAAGTGGGTGAGTAGCATGGCAAATGAAATGGAATGCGTATTCGAGCGTCCAAAGTCGCTGCTTCCCGTTGTTACTAACTATTGTCCGGGATGCACGCATGGTATTGTCGAGCGTTTAGTTGCCGAATGTATTGATGAATTCAATATGGAAGGAGAAACGGTTGGCGTTGTACCTGTTGGCTGCTCTGTTATGGCATATGACTTTTTTGGCTGCGACATGATAGAGGCGGCGCACGGTAGAGCTCCGGCGGTGGCTACTGCTGTAAAGCGTGTATTTCCCGACTATCTCGTATTTGCCTATCAAGGCGATGGCGACCTAGCATCTATTGGCATGGCTGAGACGATTCACGCAGCAACTCGCGGCGAAAATATAACCATAATTTTCATCAACAATGCAATATATGGCATGACTGGCGGGCAAATGGCTCCAACAAGTTTGCCGCATCAGGTTACGCAAACATCTCCATATGGTAGAAATCCTGCATATGCTGGTTATCCCATTCGTGTGTGCGAGTTGCTTTCGTCGCTTGATGGAGTTGCTTATCTAGAGCGCGTAACAGTAGATTCTCCAAAAAATGTCCGCAAGGCAAAAAAGGCAATAAAACGCGGTTTTCAGAACCAGTTAGATAAAGTGGGCTATTCACTTATAGAGGTTGTTAGCACATGTCCAACAAATTGGGGTATGTCGCCTGAAAAGGCGTTTGAATGGATGCGCGAAAATATGTTGCCATATTATCCGTTGGGTGTATACAAAGATATTCAAGCTGAAGGTTATGCAGATGCTGCAGAGGCTGCTACAGCTCGTGCAGCGGCATGTCCGATGGTTTCCGAATACGAAAGGAGCAGTAGCGCTGATGTCTAAAGATATACAAGCCGTGCTTGCCGGATTCGGTGGTCAGGGTACTCTTTTTGCTGGTAAAGTTATTGCTTATGCAGGGCTTATTGAAGATAGATACGTTTCGTGGTTTCCGTCGTATGGACCAGAAATGCGCGGAGGTACTGCGAATTGTTCTGTTACTTTGTCGGTAGAGCCGATTGGCAGCCCCCTAGTTACTGAACCAGATGCAGTTATAGCAATGAATCAACCTTCTTATGATAAGTTTGTTGAAGAGGCATCTTCCGGAGCTGCTGTCGTTTTTGACAGCGATCTTGTAGAGCCCGGCGATAGTCGTAGCGACATCCAAAAGATTGGAATTCCTGCCGCCAGAATTGCGCAAGACGCTGAAATGGGCAAACTTGCCAATATTGTGCTTTTAGGAAAACTGTGGTCTATAACGCATTTTTGCGAAAGGGCTACGCTAGATGAAGCTATTAAAAAGTGCGTTCCTCCATCTAAAGCGCATTTGGTCGATATGAACAAACGCGCACTTGAGATGGGGATAGATGCTTAATGCTCCTAGAGAAAGGGGTAATAATGGACTGTGATATGAAAGAACTTGCGCAGCGTATTCAAGGATTACGCGAAGCATGTGATGTTTCTGCACAGGAAATGGCGGATGATATAGGCGTATCTCTTGAAACGTATAAGCAGTGGGAAAACTATGCCGACAATGTGCCTATTTCGGCTATTTATCATATGGCTCATCGTTTTGGCGTGGATATGACAGAGATATTGACAGGCACGGCTGCCAAGCTAGACACATATCATGTGGTACGGCGCGGCGAAGGTCGTGTAGTCGATCGTCATCCGGGTTATCACTTCGAGGATATGGCATGGCGCTATCGCAATAAAATGATGCAACCGCTTGTAGTAATACTAGAACCTAGCAGCGATGCGGTAGAACTAATAACGCATAAAGGTCAGGAATTCAATTTTGTGATTGAGGGTTCTGTTATTGTAACTGTGGGTGACAAGGAATTTACCTTAAACGAGTGGGATAGTATTTATTTCAACCCAGAAATACCGCACGGTCAGCGCTGCGCTGGCAATTCAGTAGCAAAATTCGTAACGATAATTGCTGAGTAGGATAAGATGGATTACATACTAAAGAAATATCTTCCCCGTATAGAATTTGATTCCTACGAGGATTTTGTCGAAAATTTTCGCATAGATGTACCGGAAGCCTTCAATTTCGGGTTTGATGTTGTTGACGAATGGGCGCGTGTACAACCTGAAAAACGCGCTATGCTATGGATTAATGATGCGGGCGAGCAGCGCACATTTACCTTCACCGACATTTCGCGCCTGTCTAATAAAACAGCTAATGCACTTGCGCGATTAGGCATAGGCAAAGGCGATGTAGTGATGTGTATTTTACGCCGTCGATGGGAATATTGGGTTGTAGCCGTTGCTCTTGCAAAACTTGGTGCAACCATTATTCCGGCATCGCTTCAGCTTACGAAGAAAGATATAGTTTTTCGCGCCAATAGCGCCAATGTGAAGACTATGGTATGTGTGTCTGACAATTACGTACTTACTCAGGTTGAAGAAGCGCTGCCTGAATCGCCTACCATTCAAAACGTTATTATTGCAGCAGGTCAGCGTGAAGGTTGGCTTTCATTTGACGAGCTGATTGCCAGTGAATCTGATGTATTTGAGCGACCTGTTGGCAATGCTGGGGTAACAAGCAAAGATACTATGCTTATTTATTTTACTAGCGGAACTACTGGCAATCCGAAAGCTGTTATGCATAATTTTGCGCATCCGCTTGGGCATATTATTACGGCTAAATACTGGCAGCAGGTTCAAGAGGACAAGCTGCATATGAGTGTGACCGATTCTGGTTGGGCGAAATTTGGCTGGGGTAAGATATACGGTCAATGGCTTTCGGGTGCTAGCATTTTTACCTACGACATGAATAAATTTATACCAGCAAAATTATTGCAGGTTATGCAAGATTACGAGCTAACTACATTCTGCGCACCCCCTACAATGTACCGCTTTATGCTTCAAGAGGATGTGGCTTCATACGATTTATCTAGCATTCAGAACTTCGCTACAGCAGGTGAGCCACTGAATGCTGAAGTAACAATACAGTGGGAAAAACTTACTGGTAAGAAAATTCGCGAAGGGTTTGGACAAACTGAAGGACCAGTGTTGTTGGCAACTTTCCCATGGATAGAACCGCGTCCGGGCTCTATGGGTAAGCCTTCGCCATTATTAAACGTGAAGCTTTTAGACGAGTCTGGCGCGGAAGTACCGGAAGGCGAAGAAGGCGCCATTTGCGTGACAGGCTTGCGTGAGGCATATCCACCGGGTTTATTTGTTGGCTATTATGGCAATGATGAAGCTACACGGGAATCTGTTGGTGGTGATTATTACAACCTTCACGATATGGCATGGCGCGATTCCGATGGTTATTGCTTCTTTGTTGGTCGAAACGATGATGTAATTAAATGTTCGGGTTATCGAATAGGACCATTTGAGGTTGAAAGTGCGCTTGTAGAGCATCCGGCGGTTGTTGAATGCGCTGTTACCGCTGCGCCTGACCCGATAAGGGGAAAGGTAGTAAAGGCAACAATAGTGTTGGCGAAAGGATATGAGCCATCTGACGAGTTGGTGCGAGAGTTGCAAGAACACGTAAAGCATACAACGGCACCTTATAAATATCCGCGTATCGTGGAGTTTACAGATGAACTTCCAAAGACTATTGGTGGAAAAATTAAGCGTAAACTTATCCGTACTAATGATGGGCTTGATTAGCAGATTTGTATCCTCGTAGAAGGAGAAGACCGTGCTGCCGTATTTTAAGAAGTACTCGATAATTGCTTGCGTTATAGGTATTGCTCCATCAATTCTTGTAACTACTGTGTATCCGCTATTTACAGGCACAATAATGGCAGCGTCTGTTGGTGGTTTGCTGCTTCTGTTTGTAATATTTTTTGCATCGCTTACGCTGGGCGTGAATATGATGGAACGCAAGGCTGAAAAAGACACGACGGATATGCTTTCCCTATATAACGATAAGTGCGACCCGCAGGCATTAATCGATAAGGGTAAAACGGTTGCTGCAAATATTACATTTCCATGCAAGGATACGGGTGCGTGGTTTATGTCATATTATGCGCAAGCCATGCTAGATGTAGGCAATAAAGACGATGCTTTGAATGTAGAGCGCGGGCTTCGCAGCAGTATGCAAGCGGCAAAAAAGCCACAGGCTAAAGTTGGCATTCTAGTGAATTTAATACCGCTTGTTGATAAAACAGGCGGTACTGAGCAGGCTATGCAGCTTATTCAGGAGGGACTGCAAATTTCAGAAGGCGATCCTAGTCCTATAGCGGCAACTAGGCGAGCATACCTAACTAGTCAAGATAAAATAATGAAAGTGCGCGCTTCTGGCGATGCGTTAGAAGCTGTAAAGATGGATGAATCTATTATAGGAAGCACCGAATATCCCATGCGAATTCGTGTAGAAGCGGCGTGGGCGCAGGCGCGGGCTTACTTCAGATTGGCTGACGCAGCAGGAGAGCGAACAGCGCTAGATTTTGTAATAAAGCATGGTAATAAGTTGGCATTGGTAAGCCAAGCACAACAGCGTTTGAGCGCTTTAGGCTAGACTTTTTGCGTGGAGGGAAACTATGGTCATACTGGATGCTCCTTATGCTTCGGATATGTTGCTTAGTTGGCTAGAGGAATCACAACATCCTGTTTTGACGAATTGCTTCACACGCTCTATTGATGGATTTAAGCTAAATTTAGTAGATGATGCTACAGCTATTTCGCTAATAGATTCAGGGCAGCGAGTATATACAAATTCAGAAAATGCGCTGGCGTGGATTATGGAAAATACCCACGCCGATTCGCTTAAACACGGTATATCTGTATTTAAAGATAAACTTGAAATGCGTCGGGTTCTTAAAGATTTGGATAAAAATCTGTTCTTCAAAGAGTGTGCAGCAGATGAACTAGCTGTAATTAATTATTCTGAATTGCCAGAAACAATAGTGTTAAAACCCGCTGTGGGCTTTTGTAGCATGGGTGTATATGTAATTAATAATGCACAAGAGTGGCAAAACGCACTTGAAGATATAAAGCGCGATTCGGCGCGCTGGCAGCAAATGTATCCCGATAGCGTTGTTAATGCCGGGCGCTTTATTATTGAGGATTATATCTGTGGGCAAGAATATGCAATCGATGCGTTCTTCGATTCGCAGGGTAAAGTGCATGTATTAAATGTTTTGAAGCACGATTTTGCGTCTGCGGAAGATACAAGCGATCGAATGTATACCACAGGTGCAGATATTTATGCGCAAATGGCACCAGTGTTTACAGACTGGCTTCAGAAGGTAAATGAAGTTGTGCGAGTGCGCGACTTTCCTATACATGTGGAAGTGCGCGTTAATGGACAGCATGTAAGTCCCATCGAGTTTAATCCTATGCGTTTTGCGGGGCTTGGCGGCACAGATGTGTCGCAGTATGCGTTTGGATTTAAGACATATCAGGCTTATTTAGATAATGCTATACCGGATATGTCTGCTTATAAGTTGCATACTGAAAAAGTATTCACAATGTCGCTTTTGAATCCGCCAGCAGGTACAGATGGTACCGAAAACTTCGACTATGATGCTTTTATTGAAAACTTTCAGGTGGTTCATGAGATGCGTAAATTCGACGTATCGAAAGTTGGAAATTACGGTTTCCTATTTATCGAAACAACTCCAGATAGCTCAGAATTAGATTTCTTAATGCATGATGATTTAAGCAGATTTATCGAGAAACGCTAACCTTGTTGCCGACAATGCGGGGATATGGCGAGATTCCCTGCATTGTCGGCAATCCTCATAGGAGTTAAAGTCGGCGGGATTGGCGTGCGAGGACGAGAACCTTCGAGCCTACTCGTAATCGTAAGAACGATCGGGGCGTGAAAAGGCGGCCGTTGCTATCGCCAGTATGACGCCGACGAGCGCATAGCTCCAAAGCGCATGGACGCCAGAGTTCCATATCGTGATTCCAGGGACGTTCGATACTATGTCATTCAGGCTTGCATCGGTAAACGTCTCAACGATCCATGGTAGGATGGGTTCGGGAAACGCCTCAAGAGAGACCCATCCTGCAATCGCGCCGATCAGAAGCAAGAGTCCGGCGGCGAGTGCGGCAAGCCAGAGACGGATTTGCGCCAAGCCTCCGAAGAACAGCATGACCAGAAACGACATGACCCACAGTTCGCCGATGGACGGCAGAAGCACGTTTGTATAGTGATAGGCGTTGACGAGTATCAGATAGTCGCCAATGGCCACTAGGATCGATAAGAGGGCAGATGCCAACGCAGCGACAACGAGGCGCCTCACGCGGACTGCGAACGTGGCACCGCGCCGTATGGGGTATGCAACCGATAGCAGCAACGACGCCACTATAGGCGGCAGCAGGAGCCAGACGTGACACAGCGGGTCTACGTCGCGCTCGCCTATTTCCCCCGAGATGCTGCTGCCGGGATATTCCGAGCTTGCACTGAGACCGGCCGTGTTAAGAAGACGTGTGATGCTCGAGCCGACTTGCTGTTGCAGGACGGGGTCGGTCGTTTTTTCGACCACCACATCGACAACGGCGTTCTTCACGTCTTCCGTACTGTTGGTTATGTTTTGGGTTGTTTCGTTGATTTTGCGCTTCGTGTAGTCCTCAGGGATGACGATGGCTCCTGTCACCTCCTCGTTTTCGAGCGCCGTGTTCAGTTCGTCTTGCGTCTTGTACGTCTTGAACTCTATGGAATAGGAGTTGAGATGAGTCTCGCTGCTGCCGGGCGTCGCCGTGAAGAGCTCGCCGCTCGTCAGCTTCTCGACCATTTGGGACCCGAGGTTGCTTTGGCCTTGGGAGGTCTGCACACCCTCGTCTAGCGAGACAATACCCAGCTTCGTGTCGCGCGGGTCGGACGTCAGGAACGTGTAGAAAAGAAGAGCCAGCAAGAACAGGAGCAATGCGAGGGCGAAAAGTATGATGTGTCCGTGCTGTTTTTTGTGATACCTCTTCGCCATGAGGGCATTATATATGAATCACGCGCTCCAAACAATATTCGTCGCGGACACCGTATTTGCAGATGGGCAGATAGACAGACTCTTCGCGCCCAGCTCGGAGATCAGCGTCTGGACGATCACCATGCCGGGGTCACAGCGAGCACCGGCACCAAAAACGTCGAGTGGACCCTTGGTCGCCCCGTTGTTTGGAGGGAGCGATGTTGCGACTTACGTCGAGAAGTTCGCTCACGCCGCATAATCCATTCGCCATGATGATCGAACAGGAAGGCAGCGTTTCTGGCGGAGCTCTTCAGGCTACAAGACATCTAATGGCTGACACTTTCTCGAAACAAGGGCTCCCTTTTCCATTCTCTTCTTATCTGGATACGCAAACCAAGAACGGAAGACCTTGGAATAAGATTATAGATATCATTTAGGAGCTCTCCATCGAAACAACTGGCAATAAACGTCAGGCAGAAGCCATTTATATCCATCTATTCACTATAAGAGCGCAAGATTTCATCGGTGGAGGTGCGGCGCTTGTATTGACCTCCGCATACATTAAAGCGCGTGGTATAGATGATTCCATTCGTAAGACGCAATTGAAGCTGGCGTACAAGGACGTGTCATATGCGTGTGTCATATAATTAGCGGGAATGGAATTTAATCTGAAAGGATAAGTTATGCCGGTTAAATCTCCTCAGCATCGACCGCCTCAAGATATGAACTGCCCAATGCTTCCCATTGTGGATGGTTGCGCTCATGGAAAATGCCGATTCTGCGACATATTTACAGATATTCCCTTTACAGCGCTACCTATGGAAACCGTAATATCTGATATTGAGGGAATTGCAAAATATTCAACCGCCATAACTAGACGCATTTATCTTACCGGTGGTAATCCTTTTACATTGCCTACTAAGCGTCTAATTGAAGTGTTTGACGAGGTAGAAAAGCGCATCCCTACAGTAAATAGCTATGGTGGATTTTGTCGCATAGCCGATATTGCCAATAAAAGCGATGAAGATCTTGCGCTGCTTGCAAGTAGAGGCGTAGACGACATAGCTATAGGTGCAGAAAGTGGATTTGACGAAGCGTTAGCTTTTATGCGCAAAGGTCATACCGCTGCAGATATCATCGAGCAAGCAAAACGTCTTCATAAAGCTGGTATAAGTTTTACTTTCTTCTACCTTACAGGAATGGCTGGTGCGGGGCATACAGAGGAAAATGCTATCGCATCTGCAAAAGTTTTCAGCGAAGCTGCGCCAAAGCGCATTCTGATAGTTACAATGACTCCAACTAAAACATGGCCCTTAGCAGCCGACATACAAGCGGGTAGATGGAAAGTACCCACGGAAATTGAAATGGCGCACGAGATACGTACCCTTATCGCAAATTTGGATTGCGACTGTACGGTGAACTGTTCGCACGATACTGACATTCTGCGTTTTCAGGGTAGAGTTCCCGAAAACCAAGAAAAAATGCTGGAATTGCTTGACAATCTAATACCCAAAATGAACGAGCAAGCATCTAGGCGCATGCGCGAAATGCTTCATAAAGCCACTTTCTAGTTGGTTGGGTATTTATCATTGGCACTGCACATTAGCATGCTTAAAAATTAATTGAAGAATAGGGGTTACTTGGTGCACGGGTTCGTGGCATACTGTTCCGTGACCTTTAAAAGCGGTACAGAGAGACCGACAAGGCACGCAGCTTAAACACGGCAGCTTTTCTCGGTTCATCTGTACGCACTCGACCAGTAAGGAGTGTGTATGAGCGAACCTCTCGTAAAATCCATTTGCATGAATGAAGAGGATATTGATCGCGCACTTACGCGCATGGCACATCAGATCCTCGAAGCAAATCACGGCGCAAAAAGTTTAGCGCTTGTGGGCATTGTTACACGCGGAGACATTTTGGCGAAGCGCCTGCGCGAACGCATTGAAGAAATTGAAGGCGTTTGTGTGCCGCTAGGCAAATTAGACATCAGCTTCTACCGCGACGATTTTATGACGCACTTTGCCCCCGAAGTGCTAGGTACAGACATTCAATTTAACATAGATGGTAAAACCATAGTGCTAGTTGATGATGTACTTTACACCGGTCGCACAATTCGTGCGGCGCTTGATGCATTGATGGATATCGGTCGCCCTGCGGCGGTACAACTTGCGGTGTTAGTAGATCGCGGGCATCGCGAACTTCCCATACGCGCAGATTATGTAGGTAAAAACGTACCGTCAGCAGCAGATGAAAGCGTAAGACTTTTCTTACAAGATGTAGATGGTAAATCGGCGGTGGAAATTCTGGATGTTGATCCGGGTGGGCGCGCGGGAGCGGCGCCTCTAGGCACAAAGGAGGATACGGAATAATGGCTTTCCCGCACAAGCATTTAATTGACATCTCGGAATATTCAGCAGATGAAATAATGCTGCTATTGAAGACAGCCGAGAGATTCAAAGAAGTGAATGAGCGTCGCATCAAGCAGGTGCCGACACTAAAAGGCGCAACTATTGTGAATATGTTTAACGAGCCTTCTACACGTACACGCTCGTCGTTTGAAATTGCTGAGAAGCGCCTTTCTGCCAACAGTTTAAATTTCGGTGGAAGTTCCACATCTACAGTTAAAGGCGAAAGCTTATCCGATACGGTGGAGACACTTTGCGCCTACAAAGTGGACATGATAATTGTGCGCGATAAGCATGCAGGTGTACCGCGTAAAATTGCCGATTTATCTGGCGTGCATGTAATAGATGCAGGAGACGGCAAGCATCAGCATCCGACACAGGCTTTGCTTGATCTTTATTCCATCTGGGAACACAAAGGCAAGTTTGAAGGGCTAAATGTTGGCGTTGTGGGCGATATAAGCCACTCGCGCGTATGCGGCTCTCTTATTCCTGCGCTAAAAATAATGGGCGCTAATGTTTGTGTTATAGCACCGCCTACTTTGCTTCCGGCTGACGTAGCCACACTTGGTGCTGACAGCGCTACTAGCGATCTAAACAGCGTTCTTCCCGACCTAGACGTTGTTTATATGCTGCGCGTCCAGCGCGAACGTTTGGAAGGTGCGCCATTTCCTAGTTTGCGTGAATACAATATGTTGTTTGGGCTTACAAAAGAGCGAGATCATTTAATGAAGCCAGATGCTATTGTATGCCACCCGGGTCCCATTAATCGTGGCGTGGAACTAGATAGCTTTATGGCAGATCACCCCAAGCGTTCAGTAATTCTAGATCAAGTTTATGCAGGCATTCTCGTGCGCATGGCTGCGCTATATCAGCTTTTGGGAGGTACAAACGATGGCATTGATGCTTAAAAATGCGCGCGTAATCGACCCGCAGGTAGAACTTGACGAGGTAATCGATTTACTTGTGCGCGACGGACGTATTGTTGAGGTAGACAAAAATCTTTCTATGGAAAAGGGTGAAGAGGTAGACCTTAGCGGAAAGATTTTGGTACCGGGGCTTGTAGACATGCATGTGCATTTACGCGAGCCGGGTTTCGAACAAAAAGAAGATATAGCAAGCGGCACTAGGGCGGCGGCGCACGGTGGTTTCACGGCAGTATGCGCTATGCCCAACACTAATCCAGTAATAGATAATGCTGTCGGCGTAGAGTATGTGAAAGCGCGTGCAGCGCAAGTAGGCAAATGCCGCGTTATTGTTTCTGGGGCATGCACTAAAAATCTTGAAGGCGAAGTATTGTCCGAGATGGGCGATATGATAGCGCACGGTGCAAAAGCGTTTACCGATGACGGGCACGGTGTGCAAGACAGCGGTATGATGCGCCGCGTACTAGATTACGCTTCTCAGTTTGACCGCGTGGTTATGGTGCATTGTCAAGATAACTCCCTTGTGGGCGAAGGTCAGGTAAATGAAGGCGTGGCATCTACTCGCCTTGGCATGTTTGGCTGGCCAGCAGAGGGCGAAGAGCTAGAAATTGCACGCGACATAGCTCTTTGTAGATTAACTGGTTGCCCGCTTCATATTCAGCATATAACTACTGCTCGCGGTGTCGAAATGGTAAGAGCAGCTAAAGCGGAGGGGCTACCTGTTACTTGCGAAGTTACGCCACATCACATGTTCTTAACAGAAGATGATATTGACGATACATACCCCACTTCCCTTAAAGTAAATCCGCCGCTGCGCACTAAAGCTGATGCTAAAGCGCTAATTGAAGGTGTTGTAGACGGAACTATTGATGCCATAGTTACCGACCATGCTCCACATACCGATTGGGAAAAAGATAGAGAATTTGAGCTTTCGCCTTTCGGAATGATTGGACTTGAAACATCACTTGGCTTGGTGCTTACAAATTTGGTGAATAGCGGCGTAATAGATTACGCGCGCATGATTGAACTTATGGCAATAGCGCCGCGTGCTATATTGCGCGAAGACCCTGTGCGTATAGAAGCGGGAAGCATTGCCGACTTCACAGTGATTGATCCCGATAAAAAGTGGAATGTATCTCGCGATAATTTCTATTCAAAAGCCGGTAATTCAGGTTTCTTAGGGTTTGATTTAGTAGGGTGTGCCACCGATGTATATGTTGGCGGCTATGCAACATTGCGTGATGGGAAGATAGTTGAGTAAAGCTAGTGAAGCATTATTGTCGGGCACCTCTAAAGCTACAAGGTGCCCGGCACTGTTGGTGCTAGAAGATGGCAGCGCATTTTCTGGATTTTCGTGTGGTACTAAAGGAGAGATTTTTGGGGAGGTGTGTTTTAACACCTCTGTTGAAGGTTATTTAGAAGTTATAACCGATCCTTCTTATGCGGGTCAAATAATAACCATGACTTATCCGCAAATAGGAAACTATGGCGTTGACGTGCAGGATGTACAGCGCGATACGCCCGCATTGCGCGGACTGGTTGTATACGATATGTGCAGCACGCCCTCTAGTTGGCGAAGTGTAGTTAGTTTGCCCGATTATTTGGCAGAACATGGTGTGGTAGCAATTGAAGGCATAGATACAAGAGCGCTTGTAAGACACATTCGTGAATCTGGAGCTATGCGTGGTGGTATTTCTACAGAAGACTTGAATGTTGAAAGCCTACTTAATAAAGTGCGCTCTCAAAAAAGCATTGTGGGAGAAAACTTGGTTGCCAGTGTCTCTTGCGATGCTATGCGTGCGGCTCCACATGTACCGACAAATCACACATTCGCTTTGAGCGAAGCGCAGCCGCGTCAATTCAAAGTAATTGCATATGATTGCGGAGCTAAAGATTCAATATTGCATTCATTAACATTGGCAGGATGTGAAGTTGTTGCAGTTCCATGGAATACGCCGGCGCAAGATGTTTTAAATATGCAGCCCGATGGTGTATTTTTATCGAATGGTCCGGGAGATCCGGAGGCGGTTCAACAAACATATGATCAAGTGGCAAAACTTATGGGTAAAGTGCCAATTTTTGGAATATGCTTGGGGCACCAAATGTTGTCGAAAGCAGCTGGAGCTAAAATAGAAAAGCTGAAATATGGTCATAGAGGTGGCAATCATCCTGTGGTCAATCTACTTAGCTCTCGCGTGGAAATAACTGCTCAAAATCATGGGTTCGGGCAAGTCTTTCAAAGTTTAGGTGAAATTATTCCAGAACAATCAGCAGGGCATGCGCAGCACTTCGACGATTTGCGCGAGTGGGCTGCATTGGGTGTAGCACCCGTTGTAAAAAATGAACGCTATGGACGCATTCGCTTAACCCATGTGAACTTAAACGATGGCACGCCTGAAGGAATGGAGTTTTTAGATATTCCGGCTTTCAGTGTGCAATATCACCCGGAAGCCTCTCCGGGTCCTACCGATTCGCATTATCTATTTACGGCATTTATGCGTCTTATGGCAGGAGATTCAGACTATCTGAATATTGATATAGCCCACGATCGTTTGCAGGGATGGAAGTTTGCTTGCGAGGAGGCCGCTAATGCCAAGGCGTAATGATATAGAAACCATTTTAGTAATAGGAAGCGGTCCGATTGTTATAGGTCAAGCATGCGAATTTGACTATTCAGGTGCGCAGGCATGCAAAGTTCTTTCGCAAGATGGCTACAAAGTTGTGCTTGTTAATTCAAACCCAGCCACCATTATGACCGACCCCGAATTGGCTGACAGAACATATATTGAACCTATTACTGCTGATGCGATTCGCGACATTATTAAGAAAGAACGCCCCGATGCGCTGCTTCCAACCTTAGGTGGTCAAACTGCGCTAAATGCCGCAGTTGAACTTGCTGAAAAGGGTATTTTGGATGAGTTCGGCGTAAAAATGATCGGGTGCGATTTGGCTGCTATTCAGCGCGGTGAAGATCGCAAGGTCTTCAACGAATGCATGGCTGAACTCGGAATTGAAACAGCGCGTAGTGGTTATGCATACTCTGTTGAGGATGCAAAAAAGATTGTGGCGCAAATTGGCTTTCCTGTTGTACTGCGACCTTCGTTTACACTGGGCGGCGCTGGTGGTGGCATAGCTCATAACGAAGAAGAATTAACGCGCATAGTTTCTCAGGGTTTAGAGTTATCGGTTACATCTGAGGTTTTGGTTGAAGAATCTATTGAGGGTTGGAAAGAATACGAGATGGAGGTTATTCGCGATAGCGCCGGAAACGGCATTATTGTGTGCTCCATAGAAAACCTAGACCCAATGGGTGTCCATACGGGCGATTCAATAACCGTTGCGCCGGCGCAAACTTTAACCGATATTGAATACCAACGCATGCGTGTAGCTTCTCTGGCAATTCTAGAACGCATAGGGGTGGAAACTGGCGGCAGTAATGTGCAGTTTGCCGTAAACCCGCAAAACGGTCGCATGATTGTAATAGAGATGAACCCGCGCGTATCTCGTTCTTCGGCGCTAGCTTCAAAAGCTACTGGTTTTCCTATAGCGAAGGTGGCGGCAAAGCTTGCTGTGGGTTACACCTTAGATGAAATATCAAACGACATAACAAAAGTAACACCGGCATGCTTTGAGCCCGCTATAGACTATTGTGTGGTGAAAGTTCCGCGTTTTGCTTTTGAAAAATTCCAAGGTTCTGACGACACTTTATCTACAAGGATGAAGGCTGTTGGAGAGGTTATGGCTGTTGGGCGTACATTTGAGGAAGCGTTTGGAAAAGCAATGCGCTCACTTGAAAATGGACGCGCGGGGGCGCTATCTTCTGGCAATATTTCAGATCTTGATGAATTGCGTGAATTGATAAGTCGTCCTACTCCAGAGCGCATTTTCCATATTATGGATGCGCTTTGGGCGGGCATGTCATCTTCCGATATTTGCGAGATAACTCGTATAGATTCATTCTTTGTACAGCGTATGGCTGATATGGCAACCATTGGACGCAATTTGGAAAATATGCGCTTAGATGAACTAGATGCGGATGCGATGCGCTTGCTTAAACAATACGGTATTTCTGATGTTGAAATAGCGCGCGCCACACATGCAAGTGAAGCAGAGGTTCGCGCAACACGTAAAGCGCTAGGGGTAATACCTGCCTTTAAGGCGATAGATACATGTGCTGCCGAATTTGAATCCAGCACCGATTATTTCTATAAAACTTACGGTGCAAGTGAAAGCGAAATACGCACTTCCAATAAGCCGCGAGTTATCATTTTAGGGGCAGGACCAAACAGAATAGGTCAAGGTATCGAATTTGATTATTGTTGCGTTCATGCTAGCTATGCGCTTGCAGAACGTGGATTTGAAACAATAATGGTTAACTGCAACCCCGAAACCGTTTCCACCGATTACGACACTTCTGACAAGCTGTATTTTGAGCCGCTAACATTTGAAGATGTAATGGATATAGCAGATGTTGAACATGCAAGCGGCGTAATAGTTACTTTAGGTGGACAAACGCCACTGAAATTGGCACGCCGTCTTCAGGATGCAGGCATTCCCATAATGGGAACATCTCCCGATTCAATCGATCTTGCAGAGGATCGCGATAGATTTGCAGCGCTTTTGGATAGATTGGCGATATCTTATCCGCCCGCCGGAATGGCTCATACTTACCAGCAGGCTGTGCAGGTGGCAGATAAAATTGGCTTTCCGCTGCTTGTGCGCCCAAGTTATGTGCTTGGTGGCAGAGGCATGGCTATTGTCTATGATGGTGTGCAGCTTGAAAAATACATGGGTGAAGCCGCGCGAATATCTCCAGATCATCCTGTGTATTTAGACCGCTTCTTAGAGGGAGCAGTAGAATTAGACTTAGATGCAGTTTGCGATGGCGAAACGGTATACATCGGTGGCATTTTAGAGCATATCGAAATGGCGGGTATTCATTCGGGCGATTCTGCGTGCTGCATTCCGCCATTTGCATTGCCAGAGGCTATTCAGCAGCGCTTGCGCGATATAGCGCGTATGCTTGCGCTCGAATTGGGCGTAATTGGACTTCTGAATATTCAATTCGCCATAAAAGATGGCATAGTGTATGTAATAGAAGCAAACCCGCGTGCCAGCCGTACAGTACCGTTTGTTTCGAAAGCTACCGGAGTACCGCTTGCTAAGGTGGCAGCGTGTGTTATGTCTGGTGAAAAGTTAGTCGATATGAATCTTCCACCCGATACGCGGCTTTTAGATCACTTCTGTGTGAAAGAGGCTGTTATGCCTTGGGGCAGATTCCCCGGATCAGATGTGGTACTTGGACCGGAAATGCGCTCTACCGGCGAAGTTATGGGAGTTGCACGCAATTTCCCACTTGCTTATATGAAAACTCAACTTGCTATAGATTACGAAATGCCCAAAGGTGGTAAAGCGTTTATTTCTGTAAATGACCGCGATAAGAGAAACGTACTACCCATAGCTAGAAATATTAAGCGTCTTGGCTTTGAAATTTTAGCAACACAGGGAACAGCGCGTGCATTGCGGGCTGCTGGTGTAGAATGCGAAGAAGTTGGCAAGATTTACGAAGGCTCAAGCGATATAACGGCATCCATTGCTGCAGGAGAGATTTCTATTATTATAAATACTCCAATGGGTTCTGCTACGCGAGGTGATGGATACGAACTGCGAGCAGCAGCTGTGCGTCATGGCATAACATGTGTTACTACTTTAGCAGCGGCGCAGGCTTTTGTAGCAGGTATGGAAGTGGCTTCAGAAAGCAATTTTGAAGCGGTGTGTTTGCAAGATCTACCTAGATGGAGATGATGCACCTTGAGCGGATTATTTGATGAAATAGGCGAGGTCAAGCAGAACTTACAAGTTGGTCCCAATCTGTATCTTTTAAGTATGCTTGCACCTAAAACTGCTAGTAAGATACTTCCCGGTCAATTTGTACATATGCAGATATCTACAAACCCAGCACATGTGCTCAGGCGACCATTCTCTATTTATGCGGCAAATCCTGAAAATGGAATGATTGACATTTTGTATCAGGTTGTTGGCAGCGGTACGCGCGAGATGACGTTTTGGCAAGCGGGCGATAAAGCACCTATGATTTCGCCTGTAGGGCGTGGGTGGACACTGTCAGACGATATTCATAAAGCTTTGCTTGTTGGTGGTGGAGTAGGAGCTGCTCCTCTCTACATGCTCTGTGTTGCGCTATGTAAAAGCGGAGTGCAAGTTGATGTCGCTTTGGGTGCGGGTTCTTCAAATAGTTTAGTATGCCTAGATAGATACAATGAACTTGCTATGCCTAAACTTCGCGTGCTGTGCGCAACCGATGATGGTAGTTACGGAATTTCTGGGTTCTGTACATCCATTGCCCAAGATGCCCTGCAATGCGCCGCAGATTCTGATGCTCCTTATGATTATGTAGCTACATGTGGTCCAGAGCCTATGATGAAAATAGTTGCTAATTTGGCGCGCGCTGCTAACGTGCGTTGCGAAGTTTCGCTTGAGCGCCGTATGGCTTGCGGTATTGGGGCTTGTCTTTCGTGTGTGGTTGATACTAAAGATGGCAAAAAACGTGCTTGTGTGGATGGTCCAGTATTCGATGCGCAGGAGCTACTATGGTAAACATGAGCGTCAATTTAGGCGGGTTACACATGAAAAACCCTGTAACCACAGCTTCTGGTACTTTTGCTGCCGGGCTTGAATATTCCGACTTTATAGATGTGGCGGCTCTTGGTGCTGTAACTACTAAAGGAGTTTCTCTGAACGGGTGGGAAGGCAATGCTAGTCCGCGTATCGCCGAAACACCTTCTGGCATGCTGAATTCTATAGGATTGCAAAATCCCGGAGTAAACCATTTAATACAAAATGAAATACCTTGGTTAAAAGCTAAAGGTGCAAGCGTAATTGTTAACGTATCCGGGCACAGCATCGATGAATATGTCCAAGTTATAGAGGCTTTAGAACCGCATCCTGTAGATGCTTACGAAGTGAATGTATCTTGCCCTAATGTAGATGCAGGCGGCATGACAATGGGGTGCAGCCCAGTCTCTGTCGGGCAAGTAGTTCAAAAGTGTAGGTGCGCTACGTCGCGTCCGTTAATTGTGAAGCTAACACCTAATGTTGGCGACATAACAGAAATCGCTAAAGCAGCAGAAGCATCCGGGGCTAATGCCATTTCGCTTATCAATACTCTTTTAGGCATGGCAATAGATGCCCGCACACGAAAGCCTAAACTTGCACGCGTAGTGGGTGGTTTATCAGGACCTGCAGTAAAACCTGTAGCGCTTCGTATGGTTTGGGAATGTTCGCATGCCGTATCTGTTCCCATACTTGGAATGGGTGGCATATGTACCGGTGAAGATGCTGTTGAATTTATGCTTGCAGGCGCTACTGCTGTAGCAGTAGGTACTGCGAACTTTACAAATCCGCACGCTAGCGCCGATGTTGTAGATGGTATCAGTCATTATTGTGAGATGTATGGCGTAAAAGACGTAAACGAATTGATAGGAGCACTGGAATGCTAAATCATTTCAATGAAGAATCTCGCAAAGATAGAGTTATTGTCGCGCTCGACTGTGAAGCTGATAAAGCGATTGCAATTGCTTATGAATTAGCTGGTGTTGCTTCTTGGGTAAAGATTGGTATGACGCTATATTATGCGTATGGTACCGACCTAATCAAAATGCTGAAGCAACGCGGTTATAAAGTATTTTTAGATCTCAAATTCCACGATATTCCGCATCAAGTTGAAGGTGCTGCCAGATCGGCGGCGGAATCGGGTGCGGATATGTTAACCATGCATACATCCGGCGGTGTCCCTATGATGGAAGCCGCACAGCGCGGGGCAATAGCTGGTGCCAGCAATATTGGAAGCAGCGTACCTGTAACGCTTGGCATTACGGTATTAACGTCAATGGATGAGACTACGCTTAACCAATGTGGAGTTGCGCGCCCTATGCAAGATCAGGTTCTCGCTCTGGCCGATCTTGCAGTAGATGCTGGGATATCGGGCGTTGTTGCTTCGCCTATAGAAGCCGCTGCCCTTCGTGCGAAAATGGGAGAGAATGCCTATATTGTATGTCCGGGCGTGCGTCCCGCTGGTTCTGCACTTGGCGATCAAAGCCGTGTAGCAACGCCTTCACAAGCATTCGATAATGGTGCTTCACACATTGTGATAGGTCGTCCAATTACAGATGCTGACGATCCGATAGCAGCCTTCTGCCGCATAGCAGAAGAATTAAACTAGCGAAACTAAAAGGCTGCAACTATGAGCAGAGGTCATCTAATAGTTATATCCGGGCCTTCTGGGGCAGGAAAAGGCACGCTGGTAAAGCGTTTAATTCAAGATGTAGCAAATACATGGATTTCTGTGTCTGCAACAACGCGCCCGCCGCGCCAAGGAGAACGTAATGGTCGCGAATACTTTTTTATGTCGCGCGAAGCTTTTGAGAAAGCAATAGAGCAAGATCGCTTTTTGGAATGGGCTGAATACGACTCGAATTTGTACGGCACACCTATAGGTTCTGTTCTTGAACATATTGATGCAGGTGATGAGGTAATTTTAGAAATAGAAGTACAAGGTGCTGCAGCTGTAAAAAAGCGTATGCCTGAATGCAAAATGGTATTTGTAGAGCCACCATCTCTTTCCATACTCGAAGAGCGCCTAAGGGGTAGGGGAACTAATAGCGAAGCATCCATTCGAGCTAGAATGGAAACCGCAAAACTGGAGCTTTCGCGCAAATTAGAGTATGATAAATTGCTTGTGAATGATGACCTTGATACCGCAGCGAAAGAGCTTGCGGATTATGTGACCGGTTTGACAGATTAGATTTGAGGCAAGAAGACATATGAGCATAATCGAACCACCTATCGACGTTCTGCTTGAAGAGGCTGATAATGATCGTTTTTTGCTGTGCACGCTAGCTTCTAAACGTGCACATGATATTAACGACATGATGCGTGGTCAGCGAGATCGCGCTATTGCATTGCAAACAGCAGTTGAAATTGCTCGTGCTGCTGACACAAAGCCGCTTACAATGGCGTTTAATGAAATAGCACGCCATGATGTGTCGTATAATCCCGAAAGCATAGATGTTCATAATCACTAATTTTATTGAGAACAGTTTACGCTTTGATTATGTATCAGCGAGTAATACTAGTTCATTACCACGAAATCGGGCTTAAGGGCAAGAATAGAGGGTCTTTCGAGCAGAGGCTTCTTAAAAACTTGAAGTTTCTTCTTGAAGGTTTTCCTGTAGTTGATATTCATAGAATTTCTGGACGGCTTGTCGTTTTTCTTAAAGAAGGCACAAGTCTTCATATTGCCTGTGCATGCGAAGAAATAATTGCGCAGATACCCGGGGTGGCGCGTGCATCTTGCGGTTTTAAATGCCCGCGAAATATGGATGATATTGGACAAGCTGCTATAAATGCTTTGGCTGAGGTGCAAACATTTGAAACCTTTAAGGTACAAGCACGACGTAATCATACCGATTTCGAGATAGATTCTATGCAAATTAACCGCGATATTGGTGCGATTTTGTGTGAGGCTTATCCTACCAAGCATGTAAAGATGAAATCTCCCGATGTGCAAGTTGATGTAGAGGTTATACAAAATAGCGCGTTTGTGTACGCAAAAAGTATCGTTGGCATAGGCGGCTTACCGGTGGGAAGTTCGGGGCGCGTTGTGTGCCTGCTCTCATCTGGCATCGATTCACCTGTTGCTTTATGGCGCCTAGCGCGTCGCGGAGCCAATTGTATAGGCGTTCATTTTTCGGGTGCGCCCGTTACGAGCGACACATCAGAGTATCTCGTAGACGACATTGCGCATGTTCTAGAGAAAACAGGATGTATATCTCGTATATACACTTGCGCTATGGGCGATTATCAGCGCGAAATATCGGTATTAGCTCCGCCACCGCTTCGTGTAATTCTGTATAGGCGTCTTATGTTTAAGACAGCAGAACGCATAGCGCACATAGAAGGTGCGCGTGCTCTTGTTACAGGCGAGAGTTTGGGACAAGTTGCATCGCAGACACTAGATAATATAGCCGCAACAGATCAATCTGTTAATCTGCCAATTCTGCGACCACTTATTGGTACAGATAAGCAGGAAATAATTGCTCAGGCACAGCAGCTTGGCACATTTGAGATTTCTTCTCAGGATGCTCCCGATTGTTGTACATTGTTTATGCCGCGCTCTCCTGAAACGCACGCAAAGATAGATGCTGTTTTGCAAGCGGAAAGCGAATATCCACTAGAGAATTGGGTAGAAGAACTTGCAAGCAATGCATGTGTACATGAATACAATTCACCATTACTAAAACGCAAGAATTAGCCCTCTTACTGCACGTATTTATATAGCGTCAGATAAGTGCCAGAATTATGCACGATATTTGCAAGGTTTCTGTAAGATTTATATTGAAATAAATTCGCATTTTATTTAGTAAAAGATAGTTTTGATATTGAATGCATACTGCCATGTACGCATAAATTTATAGTAATTAATCTTGCATTTCTATAACGCCTACGTTAGATCTAATATCTACACTTCCAAGGAAACCTAAGTTTTGGAGGCGAAAATGGGTTTCCAAGATTATTCGGAAAGTGCGAAATCAAAACTACACCTAGGACAAATACGTCCACAGATAGTAATAGGAATTGCTGCAATATGCGTCGTAGCATTAGGTGCTCTGCTTTTTGGTTTGAAGAGCGTTGCTGATACAAGCAACTTTCAAATTGTTGAAGCTCAAGCAGCAGAGACTACAGAAGATGCGGGGGTACAAGTAGAAGATGCTAAAGAAGCAAGCATCTTTGTCCATGTAACAGGTTGTGTTCTTAACGCTGGTCTTTATGAATTAACTGATGGTGCACGAATAGCTGATGCTATAAGTGCTGCTGGTGGTTTTTCTGATAATGCCTGTACAGATGCGTTGAATCTTGCACAAGTGTCACTGATGGAGAACAAATCTCAGTACCCAGCAAAGAAGACATGGCGCAAATTTCTGCTGCTACAACAGCCCCTGAAAACACTTTGTCTGCATCTAGCCAAACATCGAACGGTGTGCAGTCTTCAAAGGTAAACATCAACACAGCTGATGCTGCGCAATTACAGACAATAAGTGGAATTGGTGAGTCTAAAGCAAAGAAGATAATCGCCTATCGCGAATCAAACGGAAAATTCAAAAGTGTAGAAGATTTAACAAATGTATCGGGTATAGGCGAGAAAACGCTCGAATCAATACGCGACCAAATTTGTGTATGATGAAAAAGACAAGCAACGCACTTATATCCGAGGAAAGACCCACTAAACCGGGTCTTTCGATTTTACTCCCATTTGCTTTATTGCTTTGGCTAGCATGTGCGCTTACATACAACGCATCGTTTCTATTGAGTATTGATAGCTGTATCCGTTATTCACTTATAGCTGCAGTCGCATTTCTTGTTGCGTCTTTACTTTGCATATCGAAAAAAATTCGTCCACTTGCACTGATGTGTATTTCGCTATCACTAGGTTGCGCTTTTGGCTTTTTCGGTGCAGGCGCAATACATAGTAAAGCAGACGCAGCAATAAGGGATAGTGGTCAGTGGCACCTATCGCTTATTTCAGATGCCAAAGATGGTGCTTTTGGGTCTTCTGCATACGCACTATCGTGTGGTCCACACAATCAGACAGCTAAAATATTCGTTCAATTCCGCGAAAATGTAGAACTGTTTCGTGGGGACGAATTAACACTAAGTGCCTCTCCTAAAACTATTAAAGAATCAAGTTCTGAGTTTTATTGGAGTCAAGGAGTAGGCTGTTCGATAACAGCGGATACATACGAACTTGTTGTGCGCGATGGTATTATTTCGGCTTTACAAAATATAAGGAAACAAGCTATTAGTCTGTTTGGGGAATTTGGTGGGGACCAAGCGGGATTGTTGCAGGCTTTAGCTTGCGGTTATAGACAAGGCATTGAAGACAGTGGAATTTATGAATATTACAAAAGGTGTGGCTTAGCACATCTTGTAGCTGTATCAGGTGCACATCTTGGCATTGTCACCATTCTTTTTCGTTGGCTGCTTAGCTTTCTTAAAATGCCACGTATTGCTGTAACTATTATTCTTATAGCGTTTGTTTTAGCTTACTTAGTGCTTGCTGGTGTACCAATATCTGCGCTACGTGCGGCTTTTATGGTTGTACTGTCGCTCTTATCTCCCTTTGCTAAACGCCGAGATTCCGCAATAAGTGCTCTAGCATTATGCATAATTGTATTTATTTGCACCGATCCTGCAGTTTCAATATCTGCTTCGTTTGTATTATCAGTTGGTTCAACTTTGGGAATTTTGCTATTTGCAGGGCTTGTGTCATCTTGGTTTTCCTCTTGTCCTAACTCTATCCGCAAAACGATAGGCGCTCCTATCGGAATGACACTAGCTTCAAATGTAGCAACTTTGCCGTATTCCATGGCTTTATTTTCGCAACTTCCACTAGTTGCACCTTTGGCAAACATCGCAGCAACTCCGCTGTTTACTATATCCTGCGTTGGTGCCTTACTGGGCGCAGTAATTTCATGTATGTTTCCAGCGGCAGCTGCAGTTATAGTTCAGCTGGCGGCAATTTCTGTAATGCCATTAAGCGTGGCAGTAGAATTTTTAGCAGACATTCCTTTTGGATGTATTGCCATTAGCGTTTCGCCGTGGGCAATGCTTTTGCTGAGTGTTGCAATGTGTTTTACTCTTTGGTTTCTCTGGCCTAGCTTGCACCTAAATGTTGCTATGGTATTTTTTATATGTTCGTATGCTGCCGTAGCAATCTTTATATTTCTGTCTCCATTAACAAAAGCCGACGAAATAGTGATGCTTGACGTTGCGCAGGGCGATTCATTCCTTGTGCGCAGTAAAGGTTCATCTATTCTTATAGATACAGGAAATCAAGACAGTTTGCTAAAAGAGGGTTTGGCAAATTTAGGAGTATATAAACTTGATGCGGTAGTTATAACCCATCCAGATGACGATCATTGTTCTTCTTTAGAATCGCTATCTACGTATATGCAAATTGATAGAGTATATTCATCTAAATTTTTGCTCAATTGTGAATGCGAAAATTGCTCTGAATTACGTAATTCAGCTGAACGCGCTAGTGATAGTGAACTGCAAGGACTTAGCGTTGGCGACACTCTTAAAGTTGGCATTTTTTCGCTTCGCGTTATATGGCCCAACGAGTACAAAGACAAAGGAGGAAACTCCGATAGTGTTTGTCTGTTATGCGAAGCAGATTGCAATAGCGATGGTATATGCGACTACAAAACTTTGTTCACAGGAGACGCCGAAGCCGAACAGTTAGATGAATTACTTAATTCGGGCAGCGTAGGCGATATTGATGTTTTAAAAGTTGGACACCACGGTTCAAAAATTTCTTTGACTAAAGCTATATCAAATAAATTGCAGCCGGAAATAGCATTAATAAGCTGTGGTGCCAATAATAAATATGGACACCCATCCGATGAAGCACTGGAATGCCTAGATACATCAAAATGCATTATGCGCACAGATATAAATGGACAAACTTCCTTAACTTTCAAGGAGGAAGGCATAGAAATTAAATCTAGCTCTTAATAAGTTGCTGACATCTTATATACGAGATGCGCCTCGCTGGTTTAGAATGATGTTATGGCTAACAAACAAGAAAAAGAATTGCTCCCAGCATATCTAGTAGTGGGCGACGATGCGCTTAAGCGCGAAGCCGTTATGAAACGCATGCGTATGCGTCTTGAAAAACTAGGCGATTTGTCGTTTAACTCGGATACGTTCGACGGTTCTCAATGTAGCGGAATCGACATAGTAAGCGCTTGCAACACTGTTCCTTTCGCCAGCCAAAAGCGACTTGTGCAGGTTAATGCAGCTGATAAGCTTAGAAAGGCTGGAGTGGATGCTGTATGCGATTATCTTAAAAACGCTAACACTACAACTGTGTTAATGCTTTTAGCGGAAAAACTTGCGAAAAATACTAAGTTATACAAAACCGTTTCGTCTCTTGGTGCAGACGCTGTTATAGATTGTGCTCAGCCTAAAAGTTACAAAATGCAGGCACACGTTCGCGCTATGGCACCTACACATGGCATTACTATGACAGATGATGCTGCCGCCAAACTGATAGAACTTGTTGGCACCGATACTGTACGACTAGATAACGAAATCAAAAAACTAGCCAGTGCTCATCGAGGATCAGATGCGGTCAACGTAAATGAAGTTATTGCCCTCGTAGCCGACACGTCTGTGGTGAAGCCTTGGGAATTTGTTGACGCTTTTGCTGCGCGCAACATGGTTAAGTGTCTCAACTACCTTCCTAAAGTAGGGGATAGCAGCCCTATAGCTCTTCTGTCTATGTCTACTTCCAAAATACGTGAACTTATGTGCGCACAGTCTTTGCTTGCATCTGGTGGCTCTACTGCACAAATTGCATCAGAATTAGGTGTACCAGAATGGAAAGTGAAAAACCACGCTCAATGGGCTAGGCGTTTTTCCGAATCCGATCTTCGCCGCGCTCTTATCTCGTCGATGCATACTGAACAAAAAATGAAGAGCGGCACCCCTGCAGATGCCGCTCTTAGAGATTGGGTAGTAAATACCTTGGCGAAGTAAACTATTCAGCAGCCTCTTCTGCTGGCGCTTCTTCACTTGCCTCAGCTTCAGCTGCAGCGGCTGCAGCGGCTTCTGCCTCAGCCGCTTCTTTAGCAGCTTTTTCCTTGCGCTTAAGAGCAGCAGCTTCTTCCTTCTTATGCTTTTCTGCACGCTTAGCTTTCTCTTTAGAAGCAGCTTCCATTTCCTTCTTGCGGGCTTCCTTGGCGGCCTTTTTCTTGTTGCCGGTCTTTTCTTGTTTCTTAGGCTCAGCCTTCTTGTATGCCTTACGATCGTCTTCAGTGACAATTGTGTTGGCTAGCTTCATTACGCCGCTTTTGCGATTGGCTGCCTGATTCTTCTTTATGGCACCTTTTGTAACAGCCTTGTCCATCAAACGGCAGCAAGCAAGCGCTTCAGCGTATGCCTCGGCACCATTGCCAGCCTCTACAGCATCTTTAACGCGACGAGTAGCTGTTTTCAGTTCGCTTTTAATAGCGCGATTGCGCATGCGACGCTTTTCGTTAGTAATAATGCGCTTTTTCTGAGACTTAATATTAGCCATTTTCCTCTTCCTTACATATTGATATTACGCCAGTGTGGTGGGTGTAAATTCGAAGATATGGCAAGAGGACTAAAGCAGACAACGCAACGCAATAAACCGTATTCACGGATATGCGCATGACCCTCGGGATTTCTAGGTCACATCTACGTCGCCAGCCGGCAATCCTTTAGCAGCCACGTCTGCGGATTCGCTTCCGTATAAAACGAAGCGAGCACCTTACTGGACACAATGCGATAGAATAACCCATTGCAGCGCGTAAGTCACGACCTAATCGGGAATTTCCGCTGTAATTAATTATTAAACTACGTACACGGAAGATGAAATGTCGCAAGATCTTCAACATATAAGAAACTTTTCAATAATTGCCCATATAGATCATGGCAAATCGACCATATCCGATCGCATTCTTGAACAAACCGGTACTGTTGCTGCGCGCGATATGCAAGAGCAGTTACTTGACACGATGGATATAGAACGCGAGCGCGGAATAACAATAAAAAGCCAAGCTGTACGCGTTATGTATACCGCAGACGATGGCGAAGAATATCAACTTAATTTGATTGACACTCCGGGTCATGTTGATTTTACTTACGAGGTATCACGGAGTTTAGCAGCATGTGAAGGAGCAATTCTTGTGGTAGATGCCACGCAAGGAGTAGAGGCTCAAACTGTTGCTAATGCCATGCTTGCCATGAATGCCAACTTAGAAATAATTCCGCTTATTAATAAGATAGATTTACCGGCAGCAGAGCCTGAACGTGTTCGTGCTGATATTGAAGATAGTTTGGCAATACCCGCAGATGATGCAGTACTTGCTTCTGGCAAAACCGGGCAAGGCATACACGACTTGCTGGAGTCTGTTGTCTACAACATTCCTTCTCCTACAGGCAACCCTAATGCTTCATTGCGCGCACTTATATTCGATAGCTTTTTTGATGCATACCGAGGCGTTGTAGCCCTTATTCGCGTTATAGACGGGCACGTTTCAAAAGGCGATCAAATATATATGATGGCTACTGGTAAAGAGGCTCTTGTAGAGGAAGTGGGTGCAAGACGACCCGCAGAACAGCCCACTGATGCACTTAGTGCGGGTGAAGTCGGCTATTTAGTTACAGGCTTGAAGGATGTTAGCCAAGTAAAAGTTGGCGACACGATAACATCGGTTGAAAGCGGGGTAGACGAACCTTTGCCGGGGTATCGCGAAGCGAAACCTATGGTTTTCACAGGGCTTTATCCTATAGAAGGCGATCAATACGAGCCGCTTAAAGAAGCGCTTGAAAAGTTAAGCTTGAACGATCCGGCGCTTGTCTGGGAACCCGAAACATCACATGCGCTTGGATTTGGCTTCCGTGTTGGCTTTTTAGGTTTGCTTCATATGGAGGTCATAAAAGAGCGTCTAGAACGTGAATTTAACTTAGACCTTTTGGCTACTGCGCCAAGCGTGGAATATCACGTTTTCCTAAAAGGTGGCGATATGATATCGCTTAATTCGCCACAAGAAATGCCAGATCCCGGCGCTATAGAGCGCATAGAGGAACCCTATCTAAAGGCTAAAGTGCTAATTCCGCCAGATTATGTAGGCGCAGTAATGGATTTAACCGTTGCGCGGCGCGGCACTTTTGTCACCATGAACTATTTGTCTCAAACAACTGTTGAAATGCTTTGGGAAATACCATTGTCGGAATTAATAATGGATTTCTTTGACAAGTTAAAATCTAGCACAAAAGGTTACGCCAGCTTAGATTACGAGTTTATGGGCTACAAACCGTCAAATTTAGTGAAGCTAGATATTCTATTGGCAGGTAAACCAGTTGATGCCCTGTCGTTTATTGTCCATCGCGATAAGGCTTACGATCGCGGGCGCGTGCTGTGCGAGAAACTGAAAGAGATTATTCCGCGTCAAATGTTTGAAGTGCCAATTCAAGCCGCTATTGGTGGCAGAGTATTGGCGCGTCAAACAGTTAAGGCGAAGCGCAAAGATGTACTTGCAAAATGTTACGGCGGCGATATTACCCGCAAGCGCAAGTTACTTGAAAAGCAAAAAGCCGGTAAAAAGCGCATGAAAGCCATCGGTAGTGTAGAGGTTCCGCAAGAAGCGTTTATGGCTATATTGAAAGTTGACGAATAGAAAACATCGCCTTTTATTAGAACATGAAGTTATATATTATTGAAACATGAAAAAGAGACAAGAATACGATTGGCTAAATGATCCTTTTGATGAAGAGGCTCAAAAAGCTGAGCTCCAGAAAGCACACTCATCTCAAAGTCGCAGTTGCATTTTGGTTATATTGGTATTGCTTGTTTTGATAATTGTTTTAGCTCTATTTGGATGCAGCGTATTTGCTGAACTTAATTCATTTGAGTAGTTCTGTGGAAGGTGTATTCGGCAAACGTGTTCTTTTAGCGCCAATGGCTGGTGTTTCTGATATTGCGTTTCGCAGTTTATGCTTGCATGCCGGAGCCGATCTTGCGTTTACTGAAATGGTTTCAGCAAAAGGACTTTCATATGCTAATGAAAAGACTCGTCATTTGCTAGATAGGGCGGAAGGCGAGATGCAAGTTGGCGTGCAAATATTTGGGCACGAACCCAGCATAATGTCTGCACAAGCAGCTTGGATAGAAGATGTAATGGGTGATGCACTGGCTTGCATAGATATTAATATGGGCTGCCCTGCTCGCAAAATCGTGTCAAAAGGTGATGGCTCTGCGCTTATGAAGACACCAAAACTTGCTGCTGAAATAGTAAAGTCAGTTGCAAGTGTGGTGAAACATCCGGTCACTGTGAAATTTCGCCGCGGATACAGCGAAGAGACAGGCGAGACAGCACCCGCTTTCGCCAAACATATGGAAGAGGCTGGCGCAGCTGCAGTATGTGTTCATGGTAGGTTTTCAACCCAGATGTATCGCGGTGTTTCTGATATGTCAACCATTGCTAGAGTTAAGTCTTCTGTATCTATTCCGGTTATAGGTAACGGCGATATCAAATGCGCCTCAGATGCTATACGCATGATCGATAAGACAGGCTGCGACGCGATTATGGTGGCGCGCGGCGCGCAGGGTAATCCGTGGATATTCACTCAGATTAAAGCAGCTTTAGATGGTGCTGCGCAACCGAGTATTCCTACGATGGAGCAGCGTATATCAATGGCGCGCCAACATGCACAGCTTTTAAGTCAGCGCGAAGGGCGCAATATTGTACGCATGCGCAAACATGCCATGTGGTATATAACCGGAATGCCTTTCGCTAGCGCCGCAAGAGGGCGCATTAATCAGTGTGAATCGTTAGAAGATTTCGAAGAGTTGTTTGATTCTTTACTGCATAGGACACATATCGTTGCGGAAGAGGGATAAGCATGCCACACGATCCTTACAAAGCTCTCTATATCCATATTCCCTTTTGTAAAAGTAGGTGCATCTATTGCGATTTCACAACAAAAGCCCAAGATAGTTCTTCCCCTGAAATAACAGAGTACTTTGAAGATCTTATATCAAAGATTCGCGAATTTTCCAAAGCAGGTGAACTGTCTTCAATTGAAACTGTTTACATAGGAGGTGGCACACCCACGCATGCAGGAAATGCAAACTTAACAAGTTTGTTGTATGCGCTTGGAATTAGCATGCATCTAACGCCTAGCGTAGAGTGCACCGTAGAGGCAAATCCAGAATCATTGGATGAACGAATGGTGGATGATCTGTGGGCGCTTGGCGTAAATAGGCTTTCGTTGGGTGTACAGAGTTTCGATGATAATTTATTGTCGTTAATTGGACGCGCGCATAATTCTGAGGAAGCCGCAAACGCAATACGTACAGCGCAGCGCAAATTTGAGAACATAAGCGTAGACTTGATGTGCGGACTTCCCGGGCAAACCCTTGATAGTTTTATATCAGATGCGCGCCAAGCGATAGAACTTGGAGTAAAGCACATAAGCATCTACCCACTTAGCGTAGAAGAGCATACTCCGCTAAATAATATGATTTGCGCCAATATGCTTCCCGAGCCTGATGAAGACTTACAAGCCGATATGATGGAAGAAGCCAGTCGCATTTTACGTCAAAGTGGGTTTTTGCATTACGAAGTAGCTAATTACGCAATACCCGGATATGAAAGCAGACATAATTGTTCATATTGGCAAGGAATTCCTTATTTAGGTATTGGATTTTCCGCCACCACTATGACCCAAAATGCTAGTCGGCGCATGCGAGTACAAGATAATCATGTAGTAGACGATCTGAATGCCTCTC
Source organism: Adlercreutzia sp. ZJ154 (assembly GCF_011039055.1). Taxonomy (NCBI): domain Bacteria; kingdom Bacillati; phylum Actinomycetota; class Coriobacteriia; order Eggerthellales; family Eggerthellaceae; genus Adlercreutzia; species Adlercreutzia sp. ZJ154. Next base: position 146,933 of record NZ_JAAKEF010000001.1, on the reverse strand, counting down.
AAATGGTGGCAGAAGATCTTATGCTTGCAATGAGAATGGCTAAAGGTGTATCAGATGATAAGTTGAATGAAGCTGCATTGATTCTTCCGCAAGCTATGCAAGCTTTTCAAGACTTGGCTGCAGATGGATTTTTGGAACATGCCGATAATAGATGGCAACCAACAAAGCGCGGTTGGTTGTGCGGCAATCATCTTTATGGAGCACTTTTAGATTTATCTAATCAATAATTAGCACTCTAGACCTTCGGCTGCTAAAATAAGACACACTGTATACAATAGTTTGAATTTTGGAAGCGAGGAAGATGCTCTCCGATAGGCGACAGCAGGTTTTACGGGCGCTCATAGAAGAATATATAGCTCATGCTATGCCCGTAGGGTCGCGAACCATAGTTGAACATTATGGTTTAGGTGTCAGTTCTGCTACGGTCAGAAACGATTTATCTGCCCTAGAAGACGAAGGTTACATCCAGCAGCCACACACATCTGCAGGACGCATTCCCACTGATGCGGGATATCGCGCTTACGTCGAAGAGCTAATAGCATCGGGTGCGCTTAAAGACGATCATCCACATCGCTCACTTGTAGAGCAATTGCGCAAAAGTGCCGATGTTTTGGATGAACTTATGGAGCGTACTTCTGCCGAACTTGCTCGTCTAACTGATTGTCTATCTTTGGTTTTACCGCCCGATGAAGGAGAAACTCATCTTCGCCAGATTTCACGAATGGGTCTTTCCGCATTGATGCGAAAACCGGAGTTTCAAGATTCGTCTACCTTATTACCCCTGATGGAAATATTAGAAGATGAATCGGTATTGCTTAGCGTATTCAATGACGAAGGGCAGCGCAGCGGCAATATAATGGTGCGCATTGGAAGCGAAAACGCATCTGCTGGGCTCTCTGGCGTTTCGGTTATTACCGGAGTATATGGTAGAGGATCTGCTCAGGGAATAGTAGCCGTTATAGGACCTACACGTATGGATTACACAGGCGTTATTCGTGCAGTAAGAGCAGCACGAGACGCAATGGGAGAGAATGGATAAAACACAATATGCCAACTGCTACGAAAGATCTATATGAAATCTTAGGCGTTTCTCGTGATGCAAATGAAACCGAAATAAAGAAGGCTTACAGGCGACGCGCTCGCGAATTGCATCCCGATGTTAATAAATCTCCAAATGCAGAAGATGAATTCAAAGAATTAAACGAGGCATACGATGTGCTCTCTGATGCATCTAAAAGAGCGCAATATGATCGTTTTGGTACCATTCCCGGGGCTGCCGGGGGAGGTAGTGGATACGTTGATTTTGAAGATATTTTCGGTGGCGGATTCGGTGGAATGGGCGATATATTCTCGTCTTTCTTTAGCGGCTTTGGCTCAAACGCTGCGCGTCAGGTGCGCAAAGATGGTCGAGATATGGGCATCGGATTAAAGATTACTCTGGAAGAAGCAGCTAAAGGTGTAAAAAAAGAGATCGTATACGATAGATTAGCACCATGCGCCGATTGCAATAGCACAGGTCTTGGCCCAGATGGCAAAAGCGTACAATGCCCTGAATGCGGAGGCACCGGACGCGTAGTTACAGTACAACGAACATTTTTGGGAGATATGCAATCGTCTCAGACTTGTTCGAAGTGTAATGGCACAGGCGAGAGCATAGAAGGCGCATGTGAAGAATGTGGCGGACAGGGTCGTATTCCAGATAGACAACGCGTTTCTGTAGAAATACCTGCAGGAATCCACGATGGTCAGCAACTCCGTGTTCCTAATTACGGCGAAGCGGGATTGCAGGGTGCGCCCTCTGGCGATTTGATTGTAACTATTCGCATGCAGCCGCATGAATACTACGAGCGTGACGGCGATAATCTGCATGCCCAAATTGATATTTCTATGGTGCAAGCAGCGCTAGGATCGACAGTTTTAATAGATGGCATTCTTGAAGACGAAGAAGTATCTATCAAAGTCCCGCACGGTACTCAAAATGGAGATGTTTTGCGCATTAAAGGTTTCGGCATGCCAAAGATTAAAAGCGATTCTCGCGGCGATCTTTATGCGCACGTATCTATCAACATACCTAAGAAGCTGTCTAAAAAAGAGCGCGAATTATTAGAAAAACTGGCTGAAGAAATGGGCGAAGAATACAATGAAGTAAAGTCGCCGCTACAAAAACTACGTGAGGCTTTCATTTAGTATGTCACTTCATCATTTTTTCTTAGACGATCAGGTGCTGGTAGATGAAACAGCCCCTGAGTTCGTATTGCGCCTTGCAGTTGACGACTTAAAACATGCGCGCGCATTACGCATAAAATGTCACGAGCATATAGCTGTTATAGATGCTACGCAAGATTATTTTGAATGCGAAGTTGTAAATTTCAATGGGTCTGAAATGATTGTGCGTATATGTCAACATGTACAAACCAATCTTCCAGCATGGAATATTTCTCTTGTGCAGGGCATCGCAAAAGCTGACAAAATGGATGATATAGTTCGCCATACAACCGAACTTGGAGTAGCGCGTATTATTCCAATGCAGTGTTCGCGCACAGTTGTAAAACTTGCAGGCGACAAAGCGAAGAAGAAAACCCAGCGATGGCTTACAATTGCTAAAAGTGCTGCTATGCAATCGGGTCGGTCTAGCATTCCTCATATATCTGACCCTATGGCTTTAAGTGCCGTTATAGATACGCTATCTGAAATGGATATTGTGCTTGTATGCTGGGAGGAAGCCGCGCAAGCAATAGGCATTGGGCAGGCTTTAAGCAATAAACCAAACGCTGCTAATATAGCTTTAGTTATTGGTCCAGAAGGCGGACTTGAAAAAAGCGAAGTAGATGCAATTCTTGCATGTAATAGCGAAGCACATCTCGTAAGTTTAGGCTCAACAATACTGCGTACCGAAACTGCTGGAATTGTTGCCAGCGCTATTGCAATATACGAACTTGGCGGTTTGGGCAATTCAAGTATTCGGAGTAGGCGATGAGGTTTTCCGTCATAAACCTTGGTTGCAAAGTAAACAGAGTTGAATCTGATTCTTATGAGAATTTCCTTACTTCATCCGGCGCACAAAAAGTTTCGCCCGAATATGCCGATTTAATAATAATTAACACATGTACAGTAACAGCCGAGGCAGAGAAGAAGACACGTAAGGTGGTTCGCAGCGCTTTGCGAGGCAATTCCTTTGCTGCATTACTGGTCACTGGATGCGCATCGGCTATTTCGGCAAATGAATTTTTAGAAATGGATACTAGAGTTGAGGTTGTTCCAAAGGAAAAAGTCTTGCATCATTTGCGCGGCTTAATAGATAGCGCAACCTCACATATATGTTTAGCAGGTTCTACGCATGCTCGCGTTGGAGTAAAAGTTCAAGACGGTTGCAATAATGCTTGTACTTACTGCATAGTCCATGTTGCTCGTGGTGTAGCTAAAAGCCGTCCTAGCAAACAAATTATTGCAGACTGTATATCGCTTGCGCAGTCGGGCGTCAAAGAAATTGTGCTTTCCGGTATTAATCTGGGAACATACGATTTAGATGGTCTTAACTTATCCGGGTTGCTTCGTATACTGCTAGAGGAAACTTCAAACATAACAGATAGCGCGGGCAGAAGTCCTCGTTTTCGCGTGTCTAGTATAGAGCCTCGCGATGTGGATGAATCTCTTATAGAGCTACTGGCGACATCTAAAGGTCGCGTCTGTAGACATTTGCATCTTCCGCTACAATCGGGCAGCAGTAAAGTTTTACGCGAAATGGCGCGTCCCTATGATGCAAAATTTTTCAGTGAACTTATATGTCGAATAAGAAGCGCTGTTCCCACTATTAGCATTTCAACCGATGTAATTGCGGGTTTTCCCGGAGAAACTGACGAAGATTTTCAGCAAACCATTGCCCTTTCAAAGGCATCGAAATTTTCAAAAATGCATGTGTTTCCATATTCCATGAGAGCTGGCACACCTGCCGCGCTTAGAAAGGATCAAATTGAATCGGCTGTTAAAGCTGCTAGAGCAACTGAATTAAGAGAACTTTCTGCAAAATTGCGAGAAGAAGACTATCTTAGTAGGTGCAATACGTCTGAGCGTGCAGTTGTTGAAATTTGTGGGCGCGCATGTACTGAAAGCTATTACGAAGTGGAGGTTTCAAAAACTTATTCACCCGGCAATTTTGTTGAAGTTTTATTAAAACCAGAATTGCGCACAGTTGATTAAGAGCATACAAGTGTATCGCTTTTTTTAGATGATACAATTACAAACATGGCAGAAATTATCCATACAGAATTACAAATACCAGCAGATGTCGATGTGGCATCTATTTCTGGACATGCAGATGCTTTGCTGCGGCTAATACAAGACTCTATAGATGCGCGCATTACTTTACGTGGCAATGTTATATCAATTGAAGGTGTGTCATCTGAGGTAGATTCCGCTACTGCAATTTTTGATGACATGATAAAGAATGCGCAAAGTTCCATATTGTTAGACGAACAGCATGTTCGCCATCTAATTGAATTGGTGCGCTCTGATGCGCTAAGTCCGTCTGCGCTGCGCAAAGATGTTCTGCTTGCGCACAGAGGACATGCTATACGACCTAAAACTGCTGGTCAAAAGCGCTATGTAGACGCAATAAGAAACAATACGATAACTTTTGGCATTGGTCCGGCTGGCACAGGTAAGACTTATCTTGCAATGGCTATGGCAATAAGCGCACTAAAGCACAAGGAAGTTGGTCGCATAATCCTTTCGCGACCAATAGTTGAAGCGGGCGAAAATTTAGGTTTCTTACCGGGCACACTTACAGAAAAAGTAGACCCTTACATTCGTCCCTTATACGACGCTCTTTTCGATATGACAGATCCCGAACATACAAATTCTTTGCTAGAGCAAGGTGTTATCGAAATAGCACCACTTGCATTTATGCGCGGGCGCACTCTTAACGATAGTTTCATAATTTTGGATGAGGCGCAAAATACCACACCCGAACAAATGAAAATGTTTCTAACGCGACTTGGATTTGGTTCTAAGATGGTAATAACAGGTGACGAAACCCAGACAGATTTGCCTACGGGCTCATCTGGGCTTCTTCAAGCTAAACGTGTATTAGCTGATGTTGACGATATAGAATTTTGCGCTTTTTCAGGTAAAGATGTTGTACGTAATTCTTTAGTTGCAGCAATAGTGGCTGCATACGATAAAGCCTCAGAGGAGTAACGATGGATATACTGGTCGCTTTCGACTATCGTAAAGAAGACCTAGAAGACATGCCTATACAACAATTAGCGCAATTTATTATCGCCGAAGAGCAAAAGCCCTTTACTACTGAGGTTTCAATAACATTTGTCGATAACGAAACTATGGCAAAGCTAAATTCGCAATACAGAGGCAAAAGCGGACCTACCGATGTTCTTTCATTTGAGTGCGATTCTGTAGAAGACGATCTATCGGCTACGCTATTGCCGCAAAACCCAGTTTACGAATTGGGAGATGTAGTAATTGCTGTTGATGTTGCCGAGGCGCAATCATCTGAATTTGGACAGACATTCCAGCAAGAGATCGAATTGCTTTTGGTGCACGGGTTACTGCATCTTTGCGGCTACGATCATATTGTTGATGATGAAGCCGAAATAATGGAAGCTCGCGAAGATGAACTTCTTAAACGATGGAGAAACGAGATTTGTAAATGACCGAAAAGCAGCATCGGTCGCGCTGCGACAAAGATGAAAAATTCGTTCGACACGCAGGGGATAAATCTACATTTCCATTTATATGCGCTCTTAGATGCGCTCGTAAGGGCATAATGTATGCCTTCGCTACGCAGAAAAACTTAAAAGTGCATATATGTTTTGCTATCGCAGCTATATTGTTGGGTTTCCTTCTTTCGGTTTCAGAAGCGGGATGGCTTGCTATCGTTTTATGTATAGCAATTGTTATGTCGCTAGAAGTGTTAAATACCGCTATCGAATCGGTAGTTGATATGGTATCGCCCGAGTGGAATGCTCTTGCAATGCGCGCTAAAGATTGCGCAGCCGGAGCTGTATATATAGCGGCTATTGGATCGTTAATTGTTGCAGCTATCGTCTACATTCCCCGCATTATTTACATCGTAGGTACTTTTATATCTGGATAGGTAATACACATGGATTTAGATGCTTATTTTGCTGAGCACCCCGAAATGGGCGGCATGCAAGGAAATGTAGAACAAGACTTTAGGTCTGGTTTTGTTGCCTTTATCGGCAGACCAAATGCCGGTAAATCTACATTATTAAATGTAATTATGGGTAAAAAGATTGCTATTACATCCAATACCGCGCAGACAACAAGACATCGATTTCGTGCCGTACTTACAACCGACAGTTATCAGATGGTAATTGTTGACACTCCCGGAATACACAAACCGCACGATGCGCTGAGCGAGGAGTTGAACATATCTGCCGAAAACGCTCTTTTGGATGTAGATGTGGCATGTATGTTAATCGATTCCAGCAAGTCTATTGGTCGCGGAGATGAGTGGGTAGCAAATCTTTTGAATAAAGTGCGTGCTACTAAAATTTGCGTCTTAACAAAAACCGATCTTATTTCACAAGAGAAACTGGAAACACAGTTAGCTTCAGCTGAGAAATTGACAGATTGGGATGGCATCGTTGCACTATCTGCCAAAACAAAATCAGGCGTTGACTCATTTATTGAACTTGCTAGTAGCTATTTAGTGCAAGGACCTAAATGGTTTCCAGACGATATGGAAACTGACCTTTCTGAAGAAGTTATGGTCGCTGAATTTATACGTGAGAAAATTTTGCGCGAATTCCATGATGAAGTGCCTCATTCAATAGGAGTGGCTGTAGAGCAAATGGAATATGTGCGCAAGAAAAATTTAATGCGTATTTTCGCCACAATTTATGTAGAACGCGAAAGCCAAAAAGGAATAATTATTGGACATAAAGGCGCAGCTATACGCGAAATTGGAATACAGGCTAGAGCCGACCTAGAACAGCTTTTATCGTGCCGCGTGTTTTTAGATTTATCTGTAAAATGCAAACGTAACTGGAGACGCGATGCTAACCAAATCAGGCGTTTTGGTTATGGTGAATAGTCTTGCTCGAAATAGGCTTCATCTAATATAGAATATTGCTAGGATATAGGCGCTAATATACATAAAACGGAGCAAAGCCCAAATGATCTGCCCTAATTGTCAAACTCCCAATAGGTCCGCTGCGAAATACTGCGACGAATGCGGATACGAACTGCCTTCAGTTAAACCAACAGCAACTGTACGTGAACCTTTTGCTGCAAACTACGAAGACGATAGCTTTGAAAATGCTGACACGATTGATTTGAACAGCGAAAGCCTTACGATAGACGAAGGCTTCATTCCTACTGTAAGTTTTGACGATAACGAAAACGATATCTTCTCTTCAGATGCTATTACACTTCTTACATTAGACGATTTTGAGGATGATTTTGAGGAATCAAACTCCAATGCACCAACAAAACCAATTGAGTCTAACGATGCACCTTCATCTCCAAACTCATTAAATGAGGTTGCTTCGCGCGATTATCGAATTGACGAAACCCCACCAGTTGCTGCAAAGCGCAAACACCACTTCAGCGGAAAAAAATTCGGAATCATTTTGGCTATATTAGCTTTACTTATTGCGGCAGCTGTCGCTTTAACGTATTTTGCGCAGTTCTGGGGAGGGCGCGTTGTGCCCGATGTTTCCGGTATGTCGCAGGTAGATGCAACATATGCAATACAAGAGTCGGGTTTTGGCGTGCAAATAGAAGAAGTTATATCTGATGAGGTTGAGGGAATTGTCTTATCTAGCGACCCTGTAGCCGGTACGCGCGCTCCCGAAAAAACAACGGTTACGCTTAGGATTTCTATTGCCCGCTTTATTCCCGATGTTGTGGGAAAACCGCTAGAGGAAGCCGAATCGCTTATGCGCGAAGCCGGTTTTACAAATTATGAAATTATGTACAAGAAATCTAATGAAAAAACCGATACTGTTTTAAGCGTTAATCCCGACGCATCTACACGGGCTAAGGCAGATGCACGCATAACTATCGAAGTGGCAGAACCTTTCCGCGTGCCAGACGTAAGCGGCAAAACGAAAGACGAGGCGCAAGCTGCGCTAGAAGCGGAGGGCTATAGTGTCAGCACTCAACAATACAACACTGAAGATGCGCCCGAAGGACAAGTTGTAAAAACCGACCCTGAAGCAGGATCGCCTCTCAATTCCGGATCGAAAGTAGTTGTATATATTGCCCATAATCGATCGAGCGAACTAATCCAGCTAACTAAGGATTTCTTCAATAATACGCCTGCTATTACTATGAATGGTTCCCTTTATGAAATGAGTAAGGTCAACAATGTTACATTTGAAGGCGGTAATACTTGTAAGTTTTCTATAACGGTGCGTCCCATACAAACCGTTACATGGTTTGGCACGCAAACTGAAACGCGCTACGGTAATTATGAAGTAGTTGATGGCTCTATTGTATGGACCGATTCTAATCAAATATCTTCAATAGAACCGCCGATAAAGCAAGGATCATAATTTGGCACAACCTACTTACAATGTAGAGGCAATTATTCTTAAGAAAACCAAGCTAGGCGAATCAGACATCATTGTTACCATGTTGTCTAAAGATGGGTCGCAACTGCGCGCCGTAGCAAAAGGTGCTCGCAAGCCGGGTGGAGCTTTTGCTGGAAAACTGGAACTATATAACAGTGTTGATTTGCTATGTTCTCGTGGGCGCAGCTTAGATATTATTAAGGAAGCCAGACTAAACGTTTCACATATTAATTTTAGCAACGACATAGAAAAATCTGCCTGTGCGTCGTGTGTCGCTGAATTAGCCGAACATTTAACACAACCAGAATTAAAACATCCCCGTCTCTATGATTTGCTAATGGCTACTTTCGATATTATGAGCGAATGCAACGATGCGCAATTACTTTATATATGCGCAGCATCACTTTTGAAATTGTTTTCATTTGCCGGACTTATGCCACAGTTAGATAGCTGTGCAATATGCGATATCAGTCTTGAGAAAAATGGCGGCAAAGAAGTTTACTTTTCATTATCTGATGGTGGCGGGCTGTGCGCCACATGCGCAAATCTTCAAAACGCTTATCCTGTTAACGGCGAAGTTATTGCATTGGCAGCTTCGCTTCTAAAGGCGCGATATAAAAACATCGCAGACACTCCTGCCGACAAGGCATTTGCGATTAGCGTGTTAGAGTTATGCCGCGATTGGAATAAATTTCATGTGGGAACTAGATTAAAATCGCTTGATTTTCTTTTGGATATAGAGAATACGGCGCTTAATCTTGAATAGTAGGCTGCTTTGAAGTATCATTTTAAGGCTGCACTTTGCAGCAAATTCATCGCTTGGCTTTCATGTTGTCCACAGCTTGTTCGCCCAGAGATGAAAGTATACGAAAAGCCTAACAGGCATATATGAAAGGTGGATAGAATGTCCAACAAGTACAGTATCACTAAAGAAAAAACTGCCGAACTTATTAAGGAATTTGGCAAGGGCAATGCTGATTCAGGCAGCGCAGAAGTACAAGTTGCTATTCTTACAGAACGCATCAGAAACCTTACCGAGCACTTGAAAGTACATAAGAAAGATAACCACACACGCCGCGGTCTTATGCAGCTAATTGGTAAGAGACGCGGTCTTTTGAAGTACATCAAAAATCGCGATATCGATGAATATCGTACCCTGATTAAGAAACTGGGCATTCGCGACAATATCTAAATGCTTTTCGGGACCCGCAGAAGCGGGTCCCGTCGCAATGGCATAAAGCCACAAAGCGGCATGGGGCCGCAGAAGGTGATGGCAATAAGGCCATCTACGCAGAGAAGGAAAGAAAAGAATGACAAAAATCGTAGAAGAATTCGAGCTCTACGGAAAGAACTATCGTCTGGAAACAGGCGAACTTGCTAAGCAGGCCACAGGCGCTGTTTTATGCACATGCGGAGAAACAAGCGTACTTGTTACTGCTGTTGTATCGAAACAGCAAAAAGATTACGACTTTTTCCCGTTAACAGTCGATTTTATGGAGAAAATGTATGCGGTTGGACGCATACCGGGCGGATATCTAAAGCGTGAAGCCAAGCCTTCCGATAAAGGAACTTTGACCGCACGAATGATAGACAGACCTATTCGTCCGGGTTTTCCCGATGGTTACAAAAATGAGGTACACATAGTTGCGACAACTTTTGTTGTCGATAATGACAATCCGCCTGACACTATATGTGTAGCTGGTGCCAGTGCGGCTTTAATGGTTGGAGGCGCACCGTTTGATGGTCCTGCAGCATGCGTGCGTATAGGACGCAATAAGCATACAGGCGAATTCATTGTGAATCCAACTTATTCCGAAATGGAAGTATCCGATTTAGAACTTACTGTTGCTGGCACCGCTGACTATATATCAATGGTTGAAGCAGGCGCTGAAGAAATATCGGAAGCAGACATGCTTGACGCTATGGCTTTCGCGCAAGAAGCCATAGCTAAATTCTGCGAGAAACAAGCTGCATTTGTAGCTAAAGTTAACCCGGTACCTATGGAATATACAATCCATGAGGCAGATCCCGCAATTGCTGAAAGAATACAGCCTTATTTTGGCGATATGGAATCTTGCTTGAAAGATGCCGACAAGCAATCTCGTATTGAAAAAGTTGAGCTTTTGAAAGCATCCATCACAGAAGAGTGCTTCACAGAAGAAGAACTGATTGAGTGGGGAAGCGATATCGCCGCAGAGCTAAAATCGCTTGAGAAAAAAGCTATGCGCAAGATGATTATTGAGACAGGCGAGCGTGCCGATGGTCGCCGTCCTGATGAAATTCGTCCCTTACATATAGTGCCCGGCTATCTGCCCAGAGTACATGGTTCAGGTTTGTTCCAGCGTGGTCAAACACAGGTTATGAGCATATGCACTTTAGGTATGCTAAATGAATGGCAGCGCTTAGACACCATAGATCCTGTAGAGGGTAAGCGCTATATGCATCAGTACAATTTCCCGCCTTATTCCACAGGCGAAGTGGGCAGAATGGGAGCACCTAAGCGTCGCGAGATAGGTCATGGTGCTTTAGCTGAGCGCGCACTTTTACCAGTTATTCCCGATGAAGAAGAATTCCCCTACGCCATTCGCGTGGTTAGTGAAGTTTTGGAATCTAACGGCTCGTCTTCTATGGCATCTACTTGCGGTTCAACTTTGGCGCTTATGGACGCAGGTGTACCCATTAAAGCACCTGTGTCAGGTGTAGCTATGGGTCTTATCAAAGAAGGCGACCAAACCGTTATTTTGACGGATATCCAAGGAATTGAAGACTTCCTAGGCGACATGGATTTCAAGGTTTGCGGTACCGAAAAAGGTATTACTGCGCTTCAGATGGACAATAAGGCTAAAGGTCTTACCATTGATATTCTTTCGCGCGCACTTCAACAAGCCCACAATGGTCGCCATTTCATCCTCAACGCCATGACAGAGGCTATATCTAAGCCAAGAGAAGAAGTTCGCGACACTGTTCCGCGCATTGAAACCATAACTATCCCAGTGGATAAGATTCGCGATGTTATCGGTAGCGGTGGTAAGGTTGTTCGCAGTATCCAAGAAGAAACTGGTGCATCAATAGATATACAAGAAGATGGCACAATCCATATAGGTGCTATTGATAGGGCTGCCGGCGACACCGCGAAATCTATGATTATCGACATAGTTAAAGAGCCCGAAGTTGGCGAAATTTATGATGGTGAAGTTGTAGGGATAAAGGATTTTGGGGCATTTGTAAGATTAACTGCCAGCAAAGATGGACTTTTGCATATATCGCGCGTTGCTAATGGTCGCATTGCTAAAGTTGAAGACGTTCTTCAAATGGGCGACAAAGTGAAGGTGCAAGTGCTTGAGGTAGATTCGAAAACTGGCAAAATTTCGCTTGACCGCTTAGATAAGCCAGACGCTCCAGCATCAGCTAACAACAAGCACAACAATAACGATAAACCGCGTCCCGGGCAGGGCAGTCGCACTCCGCGCCGCTCTCATAAGTCCAATGATTAAGGTAGCAGTAGCGGGATGCTTCGGCCGCATGGGAGATGCGGTGGTTAACGCAGTAAATGCCGCAGACGATATGCAAATTGTTTGCGGCATCGACTTAAAAGCTGACCGCAATACAGATACTTTTCCTGTATATCACGAAGTAGAAGAAGCGCTGTCGTCTATCGATGTTGATGTAATGGTTGATTTTACACAGCCAACAACTGTTGCCGACAATGTAGCTTGCGCACTTTCGCACGGAGTCGATTGCGTTGTAGGCACTACTGGTCTTTCTAATGCCAAGTTAGAAGAACTTGCCGCCAAAGCCATCGATGGTGCATGCTTATTCTTTGCGCCCAACTTTACAACTGGGGCAGTTCTTATGATGCGGTTTGCAAAAGCAGCAGCGCCGTATTTTCCAGAGGCTGAAGTTGTGGAATTTCACCACTGTAACAAAAAAGATGCACCATCTGGTACTGCCATGTTAACTGCTCGCCTTATATCAGAGGGCAGAGGCGGCATCTCTAGCACAGCCCCGGGAAGCGAAACCGAACTAGACGAGGCAAAAGGTGCCAGAGGTGCACTTGTAAATGGCGTTCCTGTACATTCTGTGCGATCAAACGGCTTTGTGGCTAGTCAAGAGGTCATTTTTGGCTCTCTTGGACAAGTATTATCAATAAAGCATGACTCATGGGATCGCGAATCATATATGCCCGGCGTTTTGCTAGGAATACGTTCGGTGGGGGCATTAGAAGGACTTGTTGTCGGACTTGAGAACATTATGGAGCTATAGGCTAATCTATAATTTAGGGAATAGCACAAAATGGCTGCGCATAGGAGCATAAATATGTCTCAACTACAACCGCGTTTTGGACGCATGATACCCGCTATGGTAACTCCTTTTGATGAAAACGGAGAATTAGATTTAGCACGCACAGAGCAGCTTGTGGATAGGCTTATAACAGGCGGCAGCGATGCATTGGTTATAAACGGCACAACAGGTGAAAGCCCTACGGTCTTCTATCCGCAAAAGATGGATTTATTCCGAGTGGCTCTATCGGCAGCTAAAGGTCGTGTGCCTATTATTGCTAATGTGGGCGACAACTGCACTGCCGACACAATCTCTTTTGCAAGCGATGTTGAAAAATTAGGTGTAGACGCTTTTATGTGCGTTGTTCCTTACTACAACAAACCGCCCCAAGAAGGCTTGTATGCGCACTTTAAATCTATTGCCGATGCGCTAGATTTGCCAATAATTCTCTACAATATTCCAGGTCGTTGCGTTATTAATATGACCGCTGAAACTACGCTTTCACTTGCGCATAATTGCGACAATATTGTTGCGATTAAAGAAGCTTCTGGCGATATGGCTCAAATAAAAACAATAATAGATAACATGCCTGCAGATTTTGATGTGTATTCTGGCGACGACTCGGCTACGCTCGACATAATGAAACTTGGCGGTTCGGGCGTTATATCAACTATAGGTAACGTTGCACCTGATCGTATGCGCGAAATATGCTATTTATGCGCTAATGGTGATTGGGATGCTGCGTCTGCGGCAAATAATGCCCTTATGCCTTTGATGGAGGGTCTGTTTGCAACATCCAACCCAATTCTTGTAAAAGAAGCATTAAAGCTTGCCGGATTCCCTGTCGGTGGTGTACGTCTTCCGCTTGTAGACGCAACACCTAAACAGTCGAAGCAGCTGCAAGATATTATGCGTGAAGTTGGGGTGCTTGATTAATAATCTAGCGCCCCATTGCGGGTTATATGAACTTAACAAGGAGTAAGATGTCTAGCAATAACGGGTTAAACCCCGATAAGAAAAATAATCAACATACGTATACGTCGCGGCAAAACGCAAACAAAAAACGACATGAACCCAATAAAGCAAATGGTCAAAATTCCTCACAACAGCACACGGTAGACCAGAATACAAAGAAAAATACTAGTTCATACAAGCACGTTAGCATAGAACATAAACGTCCACATTTATCGCGTGATGGACAACACGACAGCAACAAAAAGCACCGCTATACCAAAAATAAGCGGCAGTTCAGAAGCAACAAAAATAACACTGATGCACAGTTAAGAATAATACCGCTAGGTGGTCTGGATGCCATAGGCAAAAATATGACAGTGTTTCAATGTAGAAACGACATGATATTAGACGATGCTGGTCTAATGTTTCCAGACGACGATCATCCGGGCATTGATTTGATTCTGCCAGATTATACATATGTACTTGAAAATGCTGATAAATTGCGCGGAATAATAATTACGCACGGACACGAAGATCATACAGGCTCACTACCTTATCTTATGAAGGATCTTGACCGCACAATTCCTATTTATGGCACCAAATTAACCCTTGGTCTTATTGAAGGAAAATTTGCTGAGCATAAGATAAAAAATGCAAAACTGGTAGAAATAAAACCGGGTCAACAGATAAAACTCGGCTGCATGATGGTTGATTTTTTTGCGGTGAACCATTCAATTCCCGGGGCTGTTGGAGCCTTCATCCAAAGTCCTGCTGGAAATGTCTTGCATATGGGCGACTTTAAGCTAGACCAAACGCCGATAGATGGGATTACTACCGATTTCGCCGCCCTTGCTCGCTTTAGCGAACGCGGCGTAGATCTTATGATGTCAGATTCTACAAATGCGATGAACCCAACTTTCACCCCTTCAGAAGCAGAAGTCGGTAAAGTGCTTTCGCGAATAATTACCCGGGCAAAAGGTCGCGTTATTATAGCTTCTTTCGCAAGCCATATTCACAGAATGCAACAAATTTGCGATGCTGCTGTGGCATCGGGGCGCAAGGTGGTTGTCACCGGGCGTTCCATGATTCAAAACACAGATATTGCGCGAAAACTAGGGTATTTAACAATTAGCGATGATGACCTTATAGATGCCTACGAGATAAACGATATTCCTCCAGAACAAGTTGTTATTATGTGCACCGGCAGTCAAGGAGAGCCTCTTTCTGCACTTGCGCGCATAGCTAATGGTGAACACAAAACGATAGACATTGAAGCTGGGGACACGGTAATAATATCTGCAACACCTGTTCCGGGTAATGAAAAGGCTGTCACACGTGTAGTGAATTCACTAGCAAAAATAGGTGCCGATGTGTATGACAAATCGCGTGCTAGGGTGCATGTTTCTGGACATGCGGGCGCTGAGGAGTTGAAACTTGTTCTTAGCATTGTGAAACCGACAGCATTTTTGCCTGTACATGGTGAAGCTGCACATTTACGAGCACACGCAAAATTGGCAAGCGACACAGGAGTTCCCGAAGAGAACATCTTTATTCTTGAAAACGGTGACTCTTTGACGCTTTCTCATAATGGAGTTGAAAAGGGAGAAAGTGTTCAATCGGGCATTGTGTATGTTGACGGTTTATCTGTTGGAGACACTTCGCAAGACGTCTTAAACGAAAGAAGCGAATTAGGCAATCAGGGTTTCGCCAGTTTAGCATGCGCTATCTCTATGAAAAACCGGACAATTTTAGGTCGCCCGGTTTTAGAAATGCATGGCATAACCGGGGGAGACGATTCGTATTTAACAGACGAAGTGCGAGACACCGTAGAAGGCACTATAAAACGATCTCTTGGCAAAAAAGATTCTTGCTTGAAAGATGTTCGCAAAGCTGCGCGCGATTGCGTTATGTCGCTTCTTTGGGAACGCACAAAACAAAGACCTATGGTAATCGTTAATTTGCTAGAGGTAGAATAGATTTGCTTTAGACTTGTAACTAAAATAACCAACGATCCGCATATACAGTAGAAACGTAATACGAAAGGGATTAGTGTTGGCGCGCAATACTCGATCTAAAAAGCAAGCTCAAAAAACCAGCAACGCTCCGCAGACGCGGCTTCCGCTTGAAGAGAGGAAACCTAAGGCTGGGCTTTTAGACGATTATGCAAAGCGCGATATAGCAGGAGTTATATTTATCGTTATCGCTATAGTGTTTATGCTCATAGCGGCAATGCCAGAAAATGAAGCTGTTGTATCGGGTGCACTTTCTGCTGGTGTTCATTTAGCTTTAGGCGCTGGTTCGTATGTACTTCCGTTTGTTTTAGCAATTGTAGGTATTACATTTTTATATCGCAGCGGCCGAGAGCGCCTATCTTTGCGCGCAGCTGTAGGACTTGCTATTCTTTATATTGCACTTCTTGGTTTTATGGCGCTATTTACCCCCATAACCACACTTGGTTCAGATAATCCCGATTTGCTATTTTCACCACATTTACTTGTGAATTATGGTGGTTATATTGGTGCTGGAATAGCTTGGGCAGGAATTACTTTATTTGGACGAGTTATTACTGGAGTAATACTTATCGGAATAATGGTAATTGGACTTGTGATAGTAGGATTTTCCATATCTAGGCTTATTGAGAAGGTTAGAAGAAAAGCGCGCGAAATATCCTATAAGCACGCAGAAAACTCTTCATCAAATTCCCAGATTGCGCCTGCACGCATACGACGGCGAGGCGGCGATATTCAACAATCTGCAGAAATAGACGATGAAGTTCCAGCAGTTGATAACTACTCCGCAGGTCTTGCCAATAGCGAAGAGATTTCCGATATTGAAAAGGGATTTGCTAACTCTGCCTTAACGCGGCAGCTTCCTACTGCTGGTAAAAAACGCAAACTAAAATCGCAAAAGGTAGCTGAAATAGATTCTTCGCGCATAAGCGACCCAAACATAACGATGGCTTTGTCCGATCTGGAAAATGCGCAACCAAGTAAAACCGCACCTATGACTAGAAAACTAGGTCGCGCCAAAGAAGATAATGCGCAAATAGCAACAAAAAATACTGCGGATTCTACCAATTCTGAACCGAATACACCAATATCGAAAGATGGTTTTATTTTGCCTTCTATGTCCTTGTTGGCTAGATCACCTAAAGGACGCAAAAGCGCTACAAACGCAAAAGAGCTTGGACATACTGCATCATTACTGCAAAAAACCTTAGAAGATTTTGGTGTACCAGCAAAAGTTGTTGGTTGGGTGGCTGGTCCTACAGTTACTCTTTTCAAAGTTGATTTACCATCGGGTGTACGTGTAAGCAGAATTACTGTTCTTGATACCGACATTGCACTAGCGCTTGCAACGCCTTCAGTTCGTATATTTGCTCCTATTCCGGGTACAAATTATGTTGGCATAGAAGTTCCAAATGAAAAACGCGAAACAGTTTTTCTTGCCGATGTCCTAGACAGCGCCAAGAGCGGTCCTTTACAGATAGCCATAGGAAAAGATGTTGAGGGCAATCCCATAATTTCAGATTTGGCAAAAATGCCACACTTATTGATAGGCGGTACCACAGGCTCTGGCAAATCGGTATCTGTAAATGCCATGATAATGTCAATACTTATGCGTGCCACCCCATCTGAAGTTCGCTTCATAATGATTGATCCTAAACGTGTTGAATTTACTCCCTACAACGGCATTCCACACCTATATACGCCTGTAGTAACAGAGCCTCGCGAGGCTGCAGGCGCACTGGCATGGGGAGTAGCGGAAATGGAGCGTCGTCTTAAAGTTATGAGCGATGCCGGTGTTCGCAATATTGGGCAATACAATCAAAAGATGAAATCTGGGGCACTAGAAGTGCCCGAAGGCGAAGCAGCACCTACAACAATGCCTTATATAGTCATCATTATTGATGAACTTGCCGACCTTATGATGGCTGTTGGCAAAGAGGTTGAATTTTCTATATGTCGCATCGCTCAACTGGCGCGTGCTGCGGGTATACATTTAATAGTTGCAACTCAGCGCCCATCCACAAATGTTGTTACAGGATTAATAAAATCTAACATTACTAATCGCATTGCGTTTAACGTGGCTTCTGGGATAGATTCACGAGTAATAATTGATACAACCGGCGCTGAACATTTAGTCGGTTTAGGCGATCTGCTCCTGTCAAAACCGGAATTTGCTAAACCTGTGCGCATACAAGGTTGTTATGTTTCTGAAACTGAAATAGGAGCAGTTGTTGAAAAGGTGAAAGAGCAGGGCGAGCCAGAGTACCACACAGAAATCTTAAAGACTAATATACAAACTATTGGCAGTACTAATCCTAGCGGAGGTACTCCGTCTTCCGATGATCCGCTTATCTGGGATGCAGCAGAAATAGTAGTTTCGTCTAAAATGGGTTCAACATCTAATATACAAAGACGCTTGAAGGTTGGCTATGCACGCGCTGGACGTATAATGGATCAACTAGAAGAAAAAGGCATCGTAGGACCAGCAAACGGCTCAAAACCCCGAGAAGTAATGGTCGATGCATTAGAGTTAGAAACACTTAAAGCTTTTGAGAAGCAAGATTTGCAACCTTAAAGGGTGATAAACAGGAGTAGCATCTGGTGCCAATGCAGGATTCATACGGGCGCATCTTACGCGAAGCACGTGAGAGAGAAGGTTACGATCTCACTACTATGGCGCGTCGCCTGCATATTCGCCCTGATATTTTAAGATCGATAGAAGAGTCTGATTTTGGCAGAATGCCTGCAAGCGGTTATACCCGCAATATGATACGTGCATATGCACGTGCGGTTGGCTTAGATCAAAAGCGTATAAGCGAAATGTATCTCGATGAATTGCATCTTTTTGATACTGGGCGACCACGTGCTGGTAGCGCTCGTGCAGATAGTCATTCTGCGCAACGTAATTCTAGGGCTCACAGAAATCCTGCAGCGGGTAGGGCAGGCAGGGCTTCTTATAATGAAGATACACGAAGAACTAGCCAGTCTCGCAATTTAAACCGAAATGCACCTTCACGAACCTCTAGTTCACGAAACTCTAGCCGCAGTATTCCTGCGCGATCTGCATCTGGGCGTGCACCTTCACGCGGTTACGGATATGTAGGAGACGAAAGGCATCAAGCATCGCGGCGCGGCTCTGCTATGCCAGATCCTCGCAGACGTAATACACTTTATGGCGGTAAGCAGGCAAGTAGAGGATTACCTAGCTTTGCAATATGGATAGGCATAGCTATTGTTGCTATTGTGCTCATAATTATTTTGGTAGTTTTATTCAATAGCGGCAGACAATCTGTTCAAGATGTTCCAGATATTCCCATATCCGGGCTTACCGACACATCTAATCCAGAAGGCACAGTAAGCGCCGATGTTGTAGAAACACCGCCCGAAAAGGCAGTACTAAAACTGTCGGTTGAATCTGGAAAATCTTCTTGGATTGAGGTAAAAGAAGGCGATTCTAAATCAGAGCTATTATCCGAAGTGGTTAGAGGACCGTTTGAAGAGGAATATGATGTCACCGGTACACTTACGGTACGAACGGCAAACCCGAGTCCTGTTACCGTTGAAGTTGATGGTGTAGAACAGAAGCTAACAAAACAGAGCGGAACTGAATACTATGTATATACGCTAGATTTCCAGACCATCTTAGATGAATGGAATGAACAGCATCCCTCTGCCGATAGTTCGTCTTCCTCGGCGAGTTCTTCTGCATCTTCATCATCTTCTAAGAAGTCTTCAGAATAGGATATATTCATAGTGATACACAATGCGCGACCGCAGCGCAAGAAGCGGTGTATAACATAGAGGGGTTGAAATGGCAAAAGAAAATAGTTTTGACGTTGTGTCTCTTGTAGATATGCAAGAAGTTGATAACGCATTTCAACAGGCGAAGAAGGAATTATCACAGCGCTACGATCTTAAAGATTCCGGATCTAAAATTGAATTAGACAAGCAAAAACATGAAATGCTTGTAGAGGCTCCGTCAGATTTCGTAGCCAATCAAGTCATAGATATAGTTTCTTCAAAACTTGTAAAACGCGGAATAGATTTAGGCGCTGTAAAATGGGGGGAAGTTCAAAGCATTTCCGGCGGCAATGTATCGCGCAAAGGTAACATTATTAGCGGTATTGATAAAGACACGCTTACCAAAATTAACAAAGATCTAAAGGCTCTAAAATTAAAAATAAAGACTCAAATTGAAGGCGACAAACTTCGTGTTACATCAGCCTCGCGCGACACTCTGCAAAATGTAATTGCTCACCTAAAGTCTGAAGACTTCGGACAGCCTTTGCAATTTGTAAATTATCGATAAAGTTTTATATATGAATAACAATGTTTTAAAAGGAAGCGTTTGTATTTATACGCTTGGATGCGCAAAAAACGAAGTTGATTCGCAGCAAATGCGCGATCGTTTAAGGGATGCAGGATACTCTATTGTCGATAATGCAGATTTGGCAAATGTTGTTATAGTTAATACCTGCTCTTTTATTCAGGCTGCAACGGAGGAAAGCATCGATGCAGTACTTGAAGCTTGTTCGCTACCCGGAATTGATGAAGGTAGATGTGCTGTTATAGTTTCAGGCTGTATGCCTGCGCGATATGGAGAGCAACTACAAACAGAATTGCCAGAACCTTTCGCTTTTGTTTCCTGTGCAGAAGAGCAAAATATAGTGCAAGTTGTAGATGCCGCAATGAAAAGCCTTAATAACGCGCATCAATATAGCGCAAATGCCTGTTTAGAGGCACCTTGCGCACACATGCCTTACGCATATGTAAAAATATCTGATGGATGTGATAGGTTCTGCTCGTATTGCACAATTCCATTTATAAGAGGCAGATATAGAAGCTTTCCATTGGAAGATATAGAAAACGATGTTGAGAAAGCAATTCAAAATGGAGCCAAAGAAATTATCCTTATTGCGCAGGATACAGGTCGATGGGGAGCAGATCTAGAAGATGGCTGCAGTCTTGCATGGCTTTTAAGGTCGCTCGCGAATCGCTTTACCGATACATGGTTTAGGGTAATGTATATTCAGCCCGATGGCGTAACAGATGAATTGTTAGACACTATAGCCGACTGTAAAAATGTCGCTAAATATTTAGATATTCCTCTTCAGCACGTAGATCCAACCATATTAAAAGCTATGAATAGAACAGGTTCGCTAGATACATTTCTAGCTTTGGCGCAAAAAGCAAGAAATCGCATAGATGAAGTTACTTTGCGAACTACTTTAATAGCCGGTTTTCCCGGCGAAACTGAAGAGCAATTCGAAATGCTTGTCAATTTTGCAGCATCGGGTTGTTTTGACTATGTTGGCGTGTTTCCCTATTCACAAGAAGAGGGCACACGCGCTGCTTCTATGGCTGATCAATTAGATGAAGATGAAAAAATGTATCGAGCCCAAAAAGTGCAAGATGCAGCTGACGCAGCAGGTGCAGCGGCTGTTTCTGCCCGC
Source organism: Adlercreutzia sp. ZJ154 (assembly GCF_011039055.1). Lineage (NCBI taxonomy): Bacteria > Bacillati > Actinomycetota > Coriobacteriia > Eggerthellales > Eggerthellaceae > Adlercreutzia > Adlercreutzia sp. ZJ154. Next base: position 125,678 of record NZ_JAAKEF010000001.1, on the reverse strand, counting down.
ATTGGTAGCGTGCAAAATGTTTTAATTGAAGGTGTTGAAGAAGACGGGCAACTGTATGGACGCACTATGCAGCAAGCTCCCGAAGTAGACGGAATTACGTTTGTCGATTCTGGTAATGTAGGCGATATCGTTGCGGTCAGCATAGACGATACATTGCTTTACGACATGGAAGGCGCTACGATTAATGTCTGATAATCGCAAAAAAGCAGCTTCTAATATATGGACACTTTCCAACATTATTACTCTCATTAGGATATGTTTGGTCCCTGTATTTGTGGTTGCGCTGCTAAGTCCGTGGCCAGAGTGGTTTGGTATCGCACATTTGGTTGACGATCAGACAAAATCGCTTGTAGCAGCAGCGGTATTTATTCTTATTTCCGCTACAGACTGGATAGATGGTTATTTAGCCAGAAAGCGCAATGAAGTAACCGATTTCGGAAAATTTATGGATCCGCTTGCTGACAAAATTCTTGTAGCAGCAGCATTACTTGCGCTTGTAGAGCTTTCAGTATTGCCGGCTTGGCCTGTGCTCATAATTCTTGCACGCGAATTTATTGTGTCAGGTGTACGCATGATAGCGGCTAGCAAAAACGAGGTAATAGCAGCTAGTTGGTATGGAAAAGCCAAAACTGTCGCCCAAATTATAGCTATTGTTTTATTTTTGATAAAAGACGCTTTGATAATTCCGAATGCAGAGAATATCAATAACCCTCTGTACGTTATTTCATGGGTGACAATGATTGTCGCCCTAATTCTTACGATCATTTCTATGCTTGACTATATTTCAAAAGCTAGACATTTATTAGGTTTTAAGCCGGCTAAACTTGATGCGGCAAACAGTGACGAATGCGATATTGACGACGAGTTTTTGAATACATTAGCAGCAGATGTTGTTTGTGCAGCATCCAATAAAGGAGTTACCATTTCTAGTGCAGAAAGCCTAACAGGAGGAATGGTTAGCTGCGCACTTACATCTGTTGCTGGTAGTTCTTCTGTTGTAATGGGCGGTGTGGCTAGCTATGCCCTAAGTGTTAAATCTGATGTACTTGGAGTAGATTTAGATACGCTCAAATCTGATGGTGCTGTAAATGCTCGTACTGCCATTGATATGGCTAAAGGGGCTCAGCGAATATTAAAGTCAGATTTTGCTGTATCAACTACAGGTATTGCAGGTCCTACTGGGGCTGAACCGGGCAAACCCATAGGCACAGTATGGTTTGCTGTTAGTACGCCTTATAAAACAGAAGCTGAGGTTATGCACTTTGAAGGCAATAGAGACAAAATCAGGCGTTTATCTGCAAAAAAGGCATTAGATATTTTGCTTGAAGCCATTAATAGGGATGCGCGTTAGAAATTTGTAAGGTTTATGCAAGGTTTTATAGGATTTAATATTGCATTTTAGCTAATATGAATATGTATTGATGTCATGTTTCTATTTAAATGTGTATGTATTTCTCTGTAAACAAAAATCGCATTTTTGATATATAACTGCAAGGTTTTATATCTATTATTGAACGTGTCAAGTGAAACAAAGTAGCTATAGCAGAATATAGTTTACCCTCTTGACTTGCAAACATACGTTCGTATAATATGTTCGTATTGCAAACATAGCCGATTCATAGAATGCAAGAGGAGAAAAAATGGCGCAGTCGAAAGAAGAGCTGCTAAAGAGTACGACCGATCAGATTGAAAAGAAATTTGGTCGAGGCTCTATCATGAAATTAGGAGAAAGCGGTGCCGATCTTTCTATAGGTGTTATACCTACCGGGGCTCTTCCGCTCGATGTTGCTTTAGGCATAGGCGGTGTACCGCGCGGCAGAATAATTGAAATTTACGGCCCAGAATCTAGCGGTAAAACAACTCTAGCCTTACAAATACTAGCTGAAGCGCAAGCTCTTGGTGGCATAGTTGCTTTTATAGATGCAGAACATGCACTTGATCCTGTATATGCGGCACGCCTTGGTGTAGATATAGATGAAGTTCTTATATCTCAACCCGATACAGGTGAACAAGCACTTGAAATTTGCGATATGTTAGTTCGCTCTAGCGCAGTTGATTGCGTAGTGATTGACTCTGTAGCTGCCCTTGTTCCTCGCGCTGAAATAGAAGGCGAAATGGGAGATACTACAGTTGGTTTGCAGGCACGCCTAATGTCGCAGGCTTTAAGAAAACTGGCAGGTTCTTTATCTAAGTCGAATACTACATGTATATTCATCAATCAGTTGCGCGAAAAAATTGGCGTTATGTTTGGTAATCCAGAAACCACCACAGGAGGTCGCGCTCTAAAGTTCTTCTCAAGTGTACGAATAGATATACGTCGAATAGAGTCTATTAAGGTATCCGGAGAAGCAGTAGGCAATAGAGTACGAGCCAAGATTGTCAAAAATAAAGTAGCGCCTCCATTCCGTCAGGCTGAATTTGATCTTATGTATGGAGAAGGCATTTCTCGCGAAGGATGCATTATTGACATGGCGGTTGATTGTGGAGTAGCCAAAAAGAGTGGCGCTTGGTACACATATGGCGAGGAACGTTTAGGGCAGGGAAGAGAAGCTGCAAAACAAACCCTACGTGACAACCCAGAGCTTCGAGATGAAATTGAGGCAAAAGTAAGAGAGAGCTACGATGTCCCAGTTATAAATGCAACCTCTTCGAACGCGGAATAATTATCCACATTGAAAAATGCATAATATTAAAACATCAAATATATCTTCTCTTTCTCTTGATGAACAAAAAGAGAAGGCTTATGCAAAAATTCTCCGGAGTGCAAGCGCATGCGAACAGTCCAGTATACGCATGAGAAAGAAATTAGAATATGCAGGGTTTTCGCAAGATGCAATTGATTTTGCTATGAAAAAAGCTATCAGAGTAGGTGTAATTGATGATGTGCGATATGCGGAATGTCTTGTTAGGTCTAATGCACTTGCTGGCAAGGGAATGGAATTTGTAAAGAAGGAAATTCAGTCTTTAGGTCTATATATTGAAGACTTGGATGCTTATCAAGAATATATTCAAAATGGGGAAGACGCACAAATTGACGCTGCATTAAATTTGCTAATTCAACATCCCAGTCGTGCAAAGGATAAGCGCTCCGCAGCCACCAGAAAACTACTAAACAAAGGCTACAGCATGTCGATTGCCTCGCGTGCTGTAGCCATTTGGTGTGATAGGTTATAATTACTAATATTGAGCGAACGTATGCTTTTGCATACTTGATATATACAACTTAATAAGGTTGGCGTATTGCTTTTGAAAGCGTGCATTTGCTCATGTCGGCATTTTGCCGACATTTATTTTTGATATCAAACCGCATTGTAAAGATGCAAAAATGATGAAGGGAGCAAATGCTGTGGACGTAGTATTTATAGCTATTGCAGCAATTATCGGCATTGCTCTCGGCTTTCTTATCGCACGATTCGCTACAAAATCAGCTGCTTCTCGTGCAGCAGAAGAAGCGCAAGCATTAAAGAAGAAGGCTGAAGACGATGCTAAAGAACTTATCGAAAAAGCAAAAAGCCATGCAGAAACCATGCGAAAAGAAGCCGAGATAGAGGCAAAAGATCAGGCGCTGAAATATAAACAAGAGGTAGACGCAGATAATAAGGAGCGCATGAATGAAATACGCTCCGCGGAAAACCGCATAACGCAGCGCGAGGAATACCTTGACAGAAGAAGCAATTCTCTCGATTCGCGCGAAGACCAAATATCTTCACTTCAAGGACAAATAGAAAAGCGCGAACGCATGCTTGAGGAAGCTCAAACAGACATGGAACAGCGCTTAGAGCGTGTTGCTGGCATGACGCCTCAAGAAGCAAAAGAAGAATTGCTTGACACTATTCGCGATGACGTAACCCGCGAGTCAGCGGCAATAATAAGAGATGCAGAAGCAAGAACAAAAGCTGAAGCTGATAAAAAAGCTAGGATGATTCTTAGCTTGGCAATACAGCGAGTTGCAGCCGATCACACAACTGAATCTACTGTAACTACAATCCATATCCCTTCCGATGATTTGAAAGGACGCATCATCGGGCGCGAGGGCAGAAATATCCGCTCTTTTGAACAACTTACAGGTACCAATCTTATAATTGACGATACTCCGGAATGCGTAACCATTTCTTGTTTCGACCCGGTACGTCGTGAAATTGGTCGTGTAACTATGGAGAATCTAATAGCTGACGGTCGCATTCATCCTGCACGTATAGAAGAAATGTATGATAAAGCTGTCAAACTTGTCAGTCAGCGCATTCATGAAGCTGGAGAACAAGCTGTATTCGACGTAGGAATTCATGACTTAAACCCTGAATTAGTTAACACATTAGGACGCTTGCTTTATCGCACTTCTTATGGACAAAACGTACTTAGCCATTCGCTGGAAGTTTCTTATCTTGCAGGTGTTATGGCATCGGAGTTGGGTTTAGATCCTATTTCTGCAAAACGTGCTGGACTACTTCACGACCTAGGTAAAGCGGTTGATCATGAAGTTGATGGCAGCCATGCCGTACTAGGTGCCGATCTCGCTAAAAGATATGGTGAAAAACCTGAAATTGTTCATGCAATAGAAGCGCATCATGAAGATGTTGAACCAAATACTGTTCTAGATGTGCTCATTCAAGCAGCTGATGCAATTTCTGCTGCTAGACCGGGAGCCAGAAAAGAAACGCTAGATGCTTATATAAAGCGACTTGAGAAGCTTGAAGAAATAGCAAATAGCTACGAGGGCGTTGAAAGAACTTTCGCTATACAAGCTGGACGCGAAGTGCGTGTCATGGTTGAACCTGAAATTGTTGATGAAGCACAAGCAACTGTGCTGGCACATGATATTGCACATCAAATAGAAACTGAAACTCAGTATCCCGGTCAAGTTAAGGTTGTCGTAATACGCGAGAGCCGTGCAGTTGACTACGCAAAATAATAATACGCCAGAGATAACCTCTTCATTTATTGAAGAGGTTATCGGTGATGCTAACCTCCGAATAGAAAAAGATTTTGGGCAAGGCTTCGTTCGGCTAAAAACCAGTGAAGCTGAAAAGCGTCAAGCAGCTCAAGATATTAGGTCTAGCGAAGATATTGTCATAGAGCTTTTGCGTAATTCACGTGATGCTAATGCTAAAAATATTTTTTTAGCAACACAGCGAGAAGCAGATAAGCGCTCTATTGTTGTTATAGACGATGGATGTGGCTTGCCAGAGAACATGAGAAGTCTTGTATTCGAACCAAGAGTTACTTCAAAACTGGATACCGCTTCTCTCGACAGATGGGGTTTTCACGGACGAGGAATGGCTCTCTATTCCATTCGTGTTAATTCGTCAATCGCTAGGATTGTAGACTCAAAACCCGGTCTTGGGACATCGATACAAGTTGTAGTAGATACTAAGAATATTTCCGAAAAAACAGATCAGTCTACATTCCCTCGCTTTGAAATGCAGAATGGCAAGATGTGTATGCGCGGTCCGAAAAACATACTGCGTACTGCAGCTGAATTTGCATTGGAGCATAAAGATTCTGTAAATGTTTATTGCGGTTCATTTACAGAAATAGCAACTGCAATCAATGAATACGGCATGGCAACTTGTAGCCCAGCTATGAGAGCTTTCAGTTCTAACATTGATGAATGCAAATTAATACAGCGTCTTGCTTTTGCGGTTGATCCAGTTGAATTTTCAGAAATTGCGTCTAGTTTGGGCTTAGATATGTCTCCACGTTCTTCTAGACGTATTATGGATGGAGAAATTAAGGCTGCTGTTGTAATGCTAGAGCGCATCAAACACGAATCGCTATCCGCATGCAAGCCTCAAAAATTTTACACCCCTAAAAAAATGCCAAAAAAATCGGCTGTAAAATTTACCCAAAATGACATAGATTCATTTACAAATACAGTAACTGATGCATTTAGAGAGCTTGCTTCTGGTTATTTTCTAGACGATTCAGTAAAGCCCAATGTGCATGTTATAAATGGCAGTCTTAAAGTAGAAATTCCGCTTATAAATGCTGATTGACAACGTATCTGTTTGCTTTAAGTTATCGCTAAAGGTAGAATTACGAATTGCTGGTTTATGCGCATTCGAATCAGCTATAAATACACCATAAATGTTAATGTAACGGACAAGGGATGCATGTGGCTAACGACCAGAAAGCTGAAATCAGCTGCCTGAAGGTTTCTTCAAAATCGTCTCCCGCATCAGTAGCTGGAGCGATTGCTGGAATGATTAAAGACGGTTCACCAGTAGAAATTCAGTCAGTAGGTGCAGGTGCAGTAAATCAAGCAGTTAAAGCTATAGCTATATCGCGTGGTTTCCTATCTCCTGTAGGCATAGAAATTGTTTGTATTCCTTCGTTTGCAGATATTGTCATAGATGGCGAGTATAGAACTGCCATACGATTTACAGTTGAGCCCAAAGACGCTTCAAAAACAACGCAGGCTCTTAACGTTTCTGTTTAAGTTTTCCAAATGCCATTAAATCTAGATGGATTTACATACTGCGTATTAGCCTTTGGCTGTCAGATGAACGAACATGATGCCGAGCGCGTAGCTGGCATGCTGGAACATTACGGCGCAAAGCGCGTTGAAGCTCTTGAAGATAGCGATATTCTTGTATATCTAACATGTTGTGTTAGGTTGTCTGCTGAAACTAGACTATTTGGACATGTAGCATCATGCAAAAATGTTCCTGTACGCAAGAACTCTCCATTAGAAAATAGAATTATTGCGATAGGGGGCTGTATTGCCCAACGCGATGGAGAATCTTTATTGGAATCTTTTGCTCATGTTAATGTAGTTTTTGGAACACAAGCACTTCATTTACTCCCAGAAATGTTGGCTGACGCAATATATAAGAACAAACGTTTAGCCGACACATCAGATCATCCAGATATTTTTTCTGCCGATCTGCCTACCAGCAGAAATACACCTTGGTCGGCATGGCTTCCCATAATGACCGGATGCAATAATTTTTGTTCGTATTGCATAGTGCCGTATGTTCGAGGGCGTGAAAGATCGCGCTCTATAGAAGATATCGTTTCCGAAGCCGAGCATTATGTCAGCTCTGGAGTTAAAGAAATTACTCTGCTAGGACAAAATGTAAACTCTTTTGGACGCGATTCTTATGGAACTCCTCAATTTGCCCGGATACTAAAAGAGGTTGACGCTACGGGAATTGAGCGTCTTCGTTTTGTAACAAGCCACCCCAAAGATTTAAGCGATGAAGTTATTAGCACATTTGGAGAATTGCGCTCGGTCATGCCAGCGCTACACCTGCCTTTTCAGTCGGGTTCTAATCGCGTTCTAAAATTAATGAATCGCTCTTATACTCGCGAACACTATTTGGGGCTAATTGAAAAGTTACGGCATGTGTGTCCAGATATTGCTCTTTCTACTGACATAATAGTTGGATTTCCAAGTGAAACTGAAGACGATTTTGAGCAAACACGAAGCCTTGTTGAACAGGTAGGTTTCGCACAGGCATTTACTTTTATTTTTTCACCGCGCAGCGGCACTCCTGCAGCCAAAATGGATGGAATCCCCGCCAGTGATGTCATACAACGCAGATTTGATACGCTTGTTCATACTGTGCAAAATGGCGCTTACGAATACAACCAAAAAGAGCTAGGCAAAGTTATACCCGTACTTGTTGAAGGTGCATCAAAAAGGGGAGAGGGAATACTTGCAGGCAAAAGCCCCAAGAATCAGACGGTGCATGCATATGTCCCCGATGGTACAACAGCACAAGAGCTTGCGGGCACATTCCTTAATATTCGTATAACCGAAGCTAAGACATGGTATCTTTTTGGCGAGGTTATCTAGGTGGAATCTTTGCTTGACAAAGTTATCTGCATTGTAGGTCCTACTGCAACTGGAAAATCAGATTTAGCGCAGAATATAGCACTTGAACTGGATGGGGAAATTATCAGCGCTGATTCTATGCAAGTTTATAAAGGTATGGACATTGGAACTGGCAAGATTCCAATTGACCAGCGTAGAGTTATGCACCACGGTTTAGATTTAGTGTATCCCAATGAGCCTTATTCTGCAGCTTTATTTCAAGAATATGCACGACGCACTTTCAAAGAAGTACGCAGCAGGAAACATGCTTCTATTTTAGCTGGTGGAACAGGCTTTTATGTTCGAGCCGCTATAGATAACTACGATTTTCCTAAAGGAGAACAAGTAGATAACCCGATACGAAAAGAACTTGTAGAGTATTTAGATAAAAACGGTACCGATGCACTTTGGAACCGATTAAAAAGTGTAGACCCAAAAAGCGCCGAATGTATCCATAAAAACAATTCTAAACGTGTGATGCGCGCACTTGAATTGTATGCAGATGGAAAAAGCTATGCAAACCAACTAGAAAAACTATCGAAAATTGAACAGCTTGTACCCGCACTAATGATAGGGCTTTCCGTAAGTCCTGATACATTGGCTAAGCGAATAGACACAAGAGTAGACAAAATGCGCGAATTGGGTCTTGAGCAAGAAGTAGAACGTTTACTTGAAGAGGGCTTTGAGGAATGGATTACAGCTCCTCAGGCTATTGGTTATAAAGAGATTGTTAGTGCGAAGCGGGGCGAATGCACGATAGACGATGCATTTCAAAGCATTAAGCAAGCCACCAGACGTTATGCAAAAAGACAACGTACATGGTTTCGCAAAGATAGGCGCATAGTGTGGATAGATGCTGAAACCGGTAATATGACCCACATGCTCGAACAAGTTTTGCAAGTTATAGAAAACCCCACAAACAAATAACCATACACAAGGAGCAAAAAATGAAAATAAAATTTTCAAAGATGAATGGGCTTGGCAACGATTTTATTATGATTGACGACATGTCACATAATATCGAATTGGACGAAAAGCAGGTCAAATGGCTTTGCGATAGACATTTCGGCATTGGTGCAGACGGAGTTATTCTTGTAAGACCTTCTAAACGCTTCGAATGTAGCGCCTATATGCACTACATAAACTCAGATGGCACCCTTGCCCAGATGTGTGGAAATGGAGTTCGGTGCTTCACAAAATTTTTGGTTGACAACAATATAGTTGATGCAAATTCTTGCGAATTAATAGCAGATACTATGGCAGGTCCCAAACCGATAAGTTTCAAAAGGTCGCCTGATGGCAAAATGGAAATGGCTACAGTACAAATGGGTCAGCCTATATTAGATCCAAAAGCCATTCCGGTAGATGCCAGCACCGATAGCATCTCTGCTACGGGAGAGCCATTTATTGGATATATGAATCTTGCTTCACCTTGGGGTGATTTTTCGTTTGCCTGCGTTTCTATGGGTAATCCGCATGCGATATGCTTTATTGACGATTGGACAGCTTTGCCTGATGATGCCTTCGTTGACCCGACAAATAAGTCATTATCTAATTTTGATGTAGATAAAATCGGTAAATATTTTGAATCGCATGCTGTATTTCCCGAAAAATCTAATATTGAATTTGCTGAAATTTCATCTGATGCAATTAATATGCGCGTATACGAGCGCGGGTGCGCAGAGACGCTAGCTTGCGGAACAGGTGCATGTGCTGTAAATGTGGCAGCCGTACTAACAAAAAATGCCCCCCGCGAAAACGATATTCGCTTGCTTGGCGGAGTTTTGCATATAAATTGGCAAAACGATGGAATTGTTGCAATGACAGGACCAGCAGAAGAATCGTATGTCGGAGAGGTTGATTTGGAGATTTATGACAAATGAGCCTATGTATACAATAGAGCAATCTAGTCGTGAGCGAGCCATATTAGTTGGCATAGAACAGGCTGGATCTAAATGGTCGATGGAATCTTCTCTGCAAGAATTATCGCGCTTAGCTGATACTGCGGGTGCTGATACGGTAGGTATTACTTCGCAAAAACTTACTTCGCCTAACCCGCGTACTTTTGTTGGTAGCGGAAAAGCAACTCAGCTAGTTAATATGGCTGGCGAACTAGATGCAGATATAATTATTTTTGATGATGAACTTACACCATCTCAACAATCAAACCTTGAAAAACTTGTTGGCAGAGATGTAAAAGTTATTGATCGTACTGCACTTATCTTAGACATATTTGCTCTGCATGCAAAAACACGTGAAGGTAGACTTCAGGTTCAACTTGCGCAAAATGAGTATTTATACCCACGCCTGCGAGGCATGTGGGCTCATTTAGCATCAAATAGAATGGGCGGCGGTGTTGGATCTCGGTTTGGTGAAGGGGAGAGCCAGCTAGAAGTTGATAGGCGCATGGTAAGAAAGCGCATCACTTCTATCAGGCGTGAACTAGAACATCTTTCGCGTATAAGAGGCGTTCAGCGCGAAAGCCGCTACAACAGCGGAATATTTAAGATAGCCCTTGTTGGATATACAAATGCTGGTAAATCTAGTTTACTCAATCGATTAACTGATTCTAATGTATATGCCGATGACAAGCTTTTTGCTACGCTAGATTCGACCACTAGAAAACTTATACTTCCAGAGGGCCGCGAGGTTACTTTAAGCGACACAGTAGGATTCATCCAGAAATTACCTACTACTCTTGTAGAAGCATTTAAATCTACACTAGACGAAATAACCAATTCCGATCTTATCTTGCATGTTGTAGATGCATCTTCTGACTCTTATGAACAGCAGGTAGATGCTGTAAACGACGTACTCGGACAAATAGGTGCTGAAAGTATACCTAAACTAACTGTTTTTAATAAATGTGATCTTTTGGATAGCACAGCACAACAAGCGCTAGCATTCAGAAACTCTATGTCTATCCAAGTTTCTGCTGTAATGGGAACCGGTATAGATGAATTAATAACACGGATAGCATCCGCAGCTGCTGCAACCGATTCGAATATGCACGTTCTAATCCCATACTCAAGAGGCGAACTAGTTTCTTTGGCACATAAAAGATGCCGGATATCGAACGAATCGCATACCGAATTAGGAACTAGTTTAATTCTAAGAGTACCTATTGGCTTAGAAAGAGAATTCAAACCGTTTCTTATTACGAGTTAAATACGACGAAATACCGCCACTACCTTACCCGCAATAAGACAGTCATCTACGAGAATAGGCTTCATAGAAGAATTTTCCGGTTGTAAGCGAATGCGATTGTCTTCTTTATAAAAGCGCTTTACCGTGGCGCTATCTCCAATAACAGCAACGACTATTTCTCCGTTATTAGCTGTAGGCTGCTCTCTTACAACTACATAATCGCCATCGTTTATGCCGGCTTCAATCATTGAATCGCCATGCACAGACAATGCAAAAGATGGAGAATCTCCAACGATATCGGTGGGAAGCGCAATATTGTCAGTGATGTTTTCCTCTGCAAGTATTGGAGTTCCAGCTGCAACATCACCTACAAGGGGAACACTTACTACTTTCCCAAACTCTGGATGCAACTCATTATTTTCATCTTCAAGTTGATAAGTAAGAGAAATAGAACGAGACTTCAAAGGATCGCGCTTTATATAACCTTTTTCTTCAAGTGCTTTCAGATGAACATGCACGGTAGAAGGGGAGGAAAGCCCTAAATCTTGGCATACCTCACGCACAGTAGGTCCAAAACCTTTTTCACGTATATGTTTCTCAATATTATTGAGAACTGCTTGCTGTCTTTTTGTAATTTTTGTAGACATGAAGACTCCTTGCATCAAGATTGCCAATCGGAACCTTTGTTCGTAATTATAACTGCGAACATGGGTTCTAGCAAGAAAATTCTTGAATTAATGTATGATGTATACTAGCAAAAGGAAAGGATATAAATGCGTTGTCCATCATGTGGATATGAAGAATCAAAAGTTATAGATTCGCGCTCGGCAGATGATGGCAGCGCGATACGCCGTCGTCGTGAATGCCTTAAGTGCCAAAACCGTTTCACGACATATGAACGTTTAGGAGAACGTCCTGTAATTGTTTTGAAATCGGACGGCTCCCAAGAAGCGTTTGATAGGCAAAAACTTTTTCGCGGTCTTTTAATCGCTTGCGCAAAACGCTCGGTTAGTCCAGAACATATTGACCAGCTAATTGATGACATAGAAAATTCACTTCGAAATTCCGGTGTCTCGGAAGTACGCTCAAAAGACCTAGGAGAAATGGTCTTAGACAGGCTTGCTAATGTAGATGATGTTGCATACATTAGATTCGCAAGCGTATATAAAGACTTCAAAGATGCAGAAGAGTTCAGCGAAGCGTTAAAAGGTTTGAAATAAATGAAGCAACTTGATATTCGGATTAAGCTACTTCGCAACAATATTGAGGCTCCCACATACGCTCATATTGGGGATGCAGGGTTAGATCTTAGATCTGCTATAGATGTAGTATTGCAGCCCTTTGAGCGCGCTATTGTTCCTTGTGGGTTTTCCATTGCTATTCCTGAAGGATATGCGGGATTGGTACTTCCTAGAAGTGGACTCGCCACAAAGCATGGTATTACGGTGCCTAATAGCCCGGGACTTATTGATAGTGGCTATCGCGGCGAGATGATGGTATCGCTACAGAACTTAGACGCTAATACGGCTTACACGATTGATGTGGGCATGCGAATAGCTCAACTGGTGATAATTGAAACACCAAATGTTAACTTAATTCATGTTGACGAGCTGGAAGATACTGAACGTGGTTTTGGCGGGTTTGGAAGCAGCGGACTAAACTAAGCATAGCAGGTGAAAATATGCAGCCGGAATACAGCAACACACCAGATGACGAATCAAGAGCTTTTGCAAACCACCAATTAGCATCAGCTCAAACACTGGTAACAATTACAATTATTGCATCTCCTGTATCGTTGGTTATCGGCGGTTTACCGCTAGGTATTGTGGCGTTAATTTGTGGCATAGTGGCTCTTAGCAAAATACGTGCTGCAATAGAAAAGTTATCTGAACCTAGTGCCATTGCAAATAATTTGAAACGCCAAGCGATAATTGGCATCTCGGTAAGTATTGTTTCAATTGTGTTGAACGCAATTTCTATAATTATCATATTGCCAGCGTTTATTGAATTTCTGCAAAGCGGTGATATTACTAAGCTTACAGAGGCAATGAATTTCTCAAGCGCATCAACTTCTTCTGGTTCTAATTCTGTGTGGGACTAGTCTTTCCTATTTGTATAAATGGCTGATAATAAATGTTATGTAAACTTAATTAATATCCTGCTTAATGCCCCTAATAAGCTAATTTTTCGCCTTGAACGGATGACGCGATCGCATTGCCCCACGCGACGGCTTTATTCGCAACTCTTCAAAATTTAAGCCAAGTTTACGCAATTCAAGATGTAACAACTCTCTGTGTGTATCTAATTCTGAACGCACCATAGAATCTTGACTGCAAACTTCACAGACTATGTACGGTTTATCTTTATCCGGTCCCTTTCGGGGCGCTGGATCTTCACGTATATAAACGGCATTGGTATTTTCCAGAATTAAACATGCAGCGTTTTTATTCCATATAGTATTAACCGCTTGTTTATAGCAATCGTTATTGCGTGCAATACGCATGAATTTACCAGCATCGCCATCTAAATTACTTATTACTTTTGACAGCTCCCCTGCAAGTTTTTTCATTTAAGATTCCTAAACATATCAGTAGCGTTTTTTTGATTATAACTACCATAATTTGTTTTATGGACAGTCTTCGCACAATCGCGTATCTTTTTAGTAAGCAATTCTATAGGAGCATTTTATGGTAAACAGAATTTCTAGACTCATCTTATGCGTAACTTGTTTTGCCATGTTCGCATTTCTCTTGGTAGGTTGTTCATATCAAACCGATGAAGAGGCAATAGAACAATCCATCTCAAACCGCTTAGACGGCTATAAAAATATAGACAGTTCTGAAACAGCAAATTTTGCTTCCCGAATGGATATTGACTCCCTTGCGCAATACGGTGTTTCTGAGCACGATTTCATGGCGGCATACTTTGATGATTTCGATTATTTAATTCAAAATGTAGCTGTTGATGGCGACAATGCGGTTGCAACAGTTGTACTTACATGTAAAAGTTTCACCGAATATGAAAAAGCTTTACAAGAAGCAACGGATGCTATGAAAGCTGATGCATCAATAGCTAAAATGTCTACAGATGAACTTGACAAAGCATTCGGTAAAACAATTTTAGATACACTTAAAGATGTAGAAGTAAGGCAAACCGAACCCATCGAAATATCTTTTGAAAAAGTAGATAATGTATGGGAACCCGTTTCTAACGCTTCTGAAGATATTGCAGCAGCGCTAATGTCGAATTGATGATATGGCTCTAAGTAACGATAAAAGACATCTGCATCCAAAAGATGCATTATTGCTGGCGGCACCACACACTTGGGCAGCTTCTATTATGCCCGCACTTCTAAGCATTGCGTTTGCATACTCAATGCAAGGTTTTCTGTCAGTTTCACTAACAATTGCCCTATTGATTGCCGTTGTATTAATGCAATCATCAGTTAATACATTCAATGATTACTTTGATTTCGTAAAAGGTGCAGATTCAAAAAATGACAATGTTGAAGAAAGCGACGCTGTATTGGTGTACAACAATATCAACCCTAAAAGTGCACTTGCTTTAGCAATAGCCTTTCTTATAGTCGCATTTCTTTTAGGTATATATTGCATCGTATCATCTGGATGGATTCCACTTGTCATTGCTATTGTGGGCGCTTTTATTGTCGTTGTTTATTCGGGTGGAAAAACACCCATATCTTACCTGCCAATTGGAGAAGCAATAAGCGGTATTACAATGGGTGGTTTAATTCCCCTTGCTTCGTTTTATGTGCTTACCGATAGTCTTAATTGGATGATACTGGTTTGGTCTATTCCGCTTATTATCAACATCGGTCTTATTATGATGACAAATAATACCTGCGACATAGAAAAAGATATCTCAGCTGGAAGAAAAACCCTTCCCGTAATACTTGGACGCTTACGTGCGCGCACTCTTTATAAAACCCTAATCGCAATATCTGTTATATCAACAGTATTAATTGTGGGTATTTGGTTTCCTTCGGGAATTATTGTTTTACCATTCATGCTGTTGGCTCTTTATCCAATAATTTCAAAAATGTTCATTAGTCCATTAGAACCTAAGGTTCGCGTAGGAGCTATGGCAGCTGTATGTAACATGAATATTGTGCTAGGCACTTTTTATGCTGTTGCAGTATTTGCTTCAAATGTTCAGCTAATCCTTTAAGCATTAGCTGTAAATAATATTGGGGCATTCTTTGAAATGCTTACCCAATTCATGCTCGTTATAACAGCTTAGCAGCTGTTCAGGCGTAGTTGGTTCGTCACATTCTGTAATGCCTGTAATATACGCGATATGACCTAAAACGGCTTCAGTCGATTTGTAAGTGTCAATCATGCAATCTAGCGAAGCATCTTTATCGCGCTTTGATAAGCGTCTTCCATCTTCATTAACAAGTAATGGCACATGTCCATATGTAGGTTTTTCATAGCCAAGTAAACTTTGTAAATATATTTGTCTTTTTGTAGATGTTAAAAGATCGTAGCCACGAACAACACAATTTATACCAAACTGCGCATCGTCAACTATAACAGCCAATTGATACGCAAATAGGTTATCGCTTCTACGCAGTATAAAATCATCGTATCCAGCTTGTAGGGTTCCTGCTTGTTCGCCCTGAAATATATCGACAAAGCAAATACGCGAATCTACTACCCTGCATCTAAGTGATGGCTTTCTATCATGCGCAGATGCCTCTAATATTCGTTTTTTGCGTTCAGTTTCGCAAAGATGCCTGCAAGTGCCTTTATATCCGCTCTCTTCTCCTGAATGTGGAGCCGATTGTATATTTGCCTCTGCTCTTGTACAGAAGCATTCATAGGTATTATCAGAAGCTATCAGCTCATTTAGAGCATCGCGATAAAACTGTTTGCGAGAACTTTGATATACGGGAGTCCCATCCCAATACAGGCCTAAAGATTCTAGATCGCGCATTATTGCGTCGGCATATTCTGTGCGCGATCTAGACTCGTCAATATCTTCAATACGCAATAAAACATCTCCCCCACGGCTTTTAGCAGCAAGCCATGCCATTAAATAAGCAAAAATATTGCCTGCATGCATCCTGCCTGTAGGAGAAGGCGCGAACCGACCAACTACACGTTTATCTGTAAATGAGACACCACAACTATTCATCAAGCATTGCGCAAATCGTCTATATGTTTAGCTTTGCCCATCGTGCGTTCAATTCCGCCCGGCTCTACCAGTCGAACATTAACACCGACCAAAAGTGTACCTTTTAGTTTTTCGGCAATTCGACGGCGCATAGCATCCATCTTTTCAAAAGAGTCAGTCATTTTGTCAGGGCGTACTTCTGTCTCTACAGTAAGTGAATCCATACCATTAACAGTTTCAACGATAATGTGGTAATGCGGTGTTACCTCTTCTATTCCGGCAAGTACATCCTCTATTTGGCTTGGGAAGACATTTGTTCCGCGAATAATTAGCATATCATCACAGCGTGAACGAACCTTGTCCATTCGCGCATGAGTTCTACCGCATTCACACTCCTCGCAAGTAACACGTGTCAAATCGTGCGTTCTGTAGCGAAGCACAGGAATTCCCCGTTTATCTAAGGGTGTCAAAACAAGTTCGCCTTCTTCGCCCTCAGATACAGGCTCACCAGTTTGCGGGTCCACAACCTCCCATAAGAAATGGTCTTCAGCAATATGCTGCTGGAATCTGTTCGCTAAACATTCACCAGAAACACCGGGACCCATAACTTCTGTTAAACCATAATTATCGGTGCATACAATATGCATCCGGCTTTCAATTTCTGCTTTTAGAGCAGGAGGGCATGGCTCCCCTCCAAAAAGACCAATTCGAAGAGAAGATTTTTCCCAATCAAATCCCATCTTCTCCCCTACTTCGCAAATATGCATAGCATATGAAGGTGTAGCAATTAACACTGTGGTGCCATAGTCGTTTATCATGTTGATATGGCGCTCGGTATTGCCAGAGCCAGCCGGAATCATTGCGCATCCCAGTTTTTGTAAACCGTAATGCAAACCAAATCCGCCCGTAAACATACCGTACCCGAAAGCCATCTGCGCAATATCGCCGGGAACAACTCCCGCCATTTGCACAAGTCGGGCTATGCAATCACTCCAAACTTGCATGTCTTCACGAGTGTATCCGACCACTATCGGCTTACCTGTAGTGCCAGAAGATGCATGGATTTCAATAATCTCATCCATATTAACCGCGAATAACCCATAAGGATACGTATCGCGCAGGGCAGTTTTGTCGGTAAAAGGAAGCTTGCGAACATCGTCAAGAGTTTTTATATCGGCAGGAGATACCCCACTTTTATCCATCAAATCGCGATAGTATGCAACATTTTTATAGGTATATGCCACCTGATCTTGCAACTTTTTAAGTTGGAGTTCTCGTAATTGATTGCGCGGCATGCATTCTATACCGCGATCAAAAATAGGAAACGAAGCAAAATCTTTTTGTTTAATTGCCTCAAATAAAGCTTGCTTTTGCGATACACCTTTACTGTTTAATTCGTTTGTACTGCTTGTTGGCATCGCTCAATCCTCGTTTCCTGCATGTATGGCATTTGCTTTTTCTATATCGGCTTGTGTAATAATTCTAAGACCTGCGTTTTTCAGTATTTCTTTCGTCTCTTCTATATTATCTGTAGCCAGAATAATATAAGTAGAAATCATGGAATAGCTATACAAAACGTTTTCATTGCGCTCTGCCAAAAGACTTATAACGCGCGCTAATTCACCCGGTCTATCTTCAAGTTTTAAGCAGAGAACTTGTGTTTCGATATAGGCAAACCCTTCGCGTTTAAGCGCATCGCAGGCGATATCTGGTCTATCTAAAATAAAGCGCGTTATGCCAAATTCTCCTGTATCAGATACTGCAAATCCACGGACATTAGCACCAGCTGCCTCAAAAACATTAAGCACTCGCGCCAAATGCCCCGGCTTACTTTGAGCAAAAACACTTATTTGCGAAACTGTCATTACATCACCTTCTCTGCAATAGATGCCCTACCTGCTCTAAAAGCCGCTATATTAGCTTCGATGGTTTTTGGTGGCACGAAATCTTGCACTGTTTTTTCCCAAGCAGACACATCGAAATCTAATAGCGCAGAAAGCGCGCCGAGCATAACCATATTCGATGTTTTAGCATTGCCAACCTCTAGAGCTATGTCGTGCGCAGGTACAAGCAACGCATTGGCTTTTGAAAGCTCTTCTTGTATATTGTGCGGCATAGAAGCTTTTCCCGTTAATACCGATGCAGGTTTAATGATTTCTTTATTTGAAATAATTCTGCCGCCATTCTTTAGCATTGGAAGATTACGCAAAGCTTCAATAAGTTCAAAAGACACAACGATATCAGCCGAGCCAGAATCGCACACCATCGATTCAACATGCTCACCAAACGCAACATCGGTAGTTACAGCGCCCCCGCGCTGTGCCATGCCGTGTATTTCTGAAACTTTAACATTCTGATCACAACACAACGCAGTCTGCGCTAGAACATGCGCAGCCAATATTGTTCCTTGACCACCAACACCACAAAGTAGCACTTTAGTAGACATTATTACCTCTATTCTGACTGCACAATGGCATCAAAACGGCAGTATTGCGCACACTGATTGCATCCTATGCATAATTCGGTATCAATATAAGCAAGCCCGCTTTCAACCTGTTTACCAATAGCAGGGCAACCCAATGTAAGACAAACGCCGCATCCAGTGCAGTTAGTTACTACATAAGGTTTATTCTTGATACGCGACAACAGCACACAAGGGCTTCTAAATATTATTACATCCAACCTATCTGTATTAGAAGTAGCCTCTTTTAATGCACTTCTGACAGCCATCATATCGTTAGGATCTACAAGATTTACATTATCAATCCCCAGCGCAGATATAATGCCTTCTATGTCTAATTCACGACTAGGTCTATCCTGTAGAGTCTTCCCATTAAATGGATTACCTTGCCGACCAGTCATCGCAGTTGTTCTGTTGTCAAGAATACAGACAGTACCTGCACCCTTATTGTATGCAGTAGAAATAAGAGAACTAAGCCCTGAATGCGCAAATGTGGAATCGCCTATTACCGCAACAACAGGTCTGTGCTCAGAGGTACCTAGTGCCAACTCAAACCCGTGAGCCATGGAAACAGAAGCGCCCATGTCTACGCATGTATCCATACACGCTAAAGGAGGCAGCGCGCCAAGTGTATAGCATCCTATATCGCCTGTAACTATAGCTTTCAGGCGCTTTAATTCCCGAAACACCAGCCTATGCGGACATCCCGGGCACAATGCCGGAGGTCTTGCCGGAAGACCATCAATATTAGAATGATTTAGAGATGCTAATCCATTAAAGGCGTTTTTTATTAAACCGGGCGTAAGTTCGCCTGCCAAAGAAATTGAATAGGGCGGTTTGCTAACCTTGACACCTAATGCTCTTACGGCATCTGTTAAGTAAGTAGACGCTTCTTCTATTACATAAAGTGCGTCAACTTTATCTGCAAATTCCTTAATAGTTTTTTCTGGAAGCGGCCATGTTACGCCTAATTTTAGAATAGATACTTGTGGCAGCGCTTCCAATACATGTTGGTAAACCGCACCTGAACAAATTATTCCAAGAGCTTGCACGCCATCGATTCGTTTATTGAAACTGCATTCGTCTGCCCACTTACGCAGCGCATCTATTCTCTCTAGTTGTACTTTGCGACGCGGCTTTGCAAATGCAGGCATCATAACCCACTTGCTAGGGTCGCTTTCATATCCCTTAATATCATTTTCAGAAATACGCTCACCCGTTTCCACCGTTGTGCGTGTATGAGATATACGAACAGTAGAACGAATAAAGAAAGGTACATCAAAGCGCTCAGAAAGAGAGTAGGCTTCTTTTGTGAAATCAAGTGCTTCCTGAGAATCTGACGGATCTAGCATAGGAATATGAGCTGCCTGTGCATAGTAATGCGAATCTTGCTCATTTTGCGATGAATACATCCCGGGATCGTCTGCCACAAGTACAACCATACCGCCACCAACACCGGTATATGCAGCTGTAAAAAGAGGGTCAGCAGCAACATTCACACCGACATGCTTCATAGTTACTAATGTACGCGCCCCTGCAGCCGATGCTCCCAATGCAACTTCTACAGCCACTTTTTCATTAGTGCACCATTCAGCATACACATTTGGTTTTCGCGCAAATGCCTCCATAGTCTCAGTAGATGGAGTACCCGGGTAAGCTGCGCCTATTGTTGCCCCCGCCTCCCAAGCGCCTTGTGCAATAGCTTCATTTCCAGAAAGAAGTTCCATATGCTCTCCAATACCGCCGTACTAATTTTCAAAAACAAAAGCGAATGACCCGATTTGTATCACATCGCCATCTTGTAGTGTTTTTGCTTCAACATTCATATTGTTAACCCACACGCCGTTAAATGATCCATTGTCGCGTATAACATAGCAATCATCTTCACGAGTTATGGTGGCATGTGCGCGCGAAACAGTCATATCGTTCAAGAATATAGTGCATTTCGGATCTCGACCAATAGATGTAAGACTTTGAGAAAGTGTATACGACACACCTACTTGCAATCCGCGAATGGTGCGCAGAGATGCTCGCCCGGTGCGTTCATTATTGTTGGCTTCAAGCGGCTGAGAGGGCACCGGCTGAAAGCGGCTGGTTTTACCAATAAGGTTAAATCCGCATACACGGCAAGTGTTATCCCTTGGGGTAATTTGCGATTGGCAAACCGGGCATTTGTCGCTCATTATAAATTCCTATCAAGCGGTAAAAGTATTTATAACAGTCTAAACCTTTTAAAGAATTATCGGAGTATCGTTAAGGATAATCGACTTGGCACTTGTACTTGCCCCGGTGAATAAACTTAAAAATCTCTCCCAACCTATGTGCAGCGTATCTAAAACACCCGGAGGTTCAACCTTTTCACAAGAAACAATGTCTTGTTCGGCTATTAGTTCGTTATGTTGCCAAAAATAGGCTTTTCCTATAACTTCGCCTACTTCAACCGAACCGCCAACATCAAAAAACTCAAAACTTTGACTGACGTTACCTTTTAATTCAAAAATGCGAACCGTAGCATCGGGGTTTGCAAATGTGGCGTTTACTGTTTTGTCTAGCCATCCAGAAAGAGCAACTTTTGCAACTACGGGAACTTCAGTCGCACTTCCTATATTGGCGCTTACAATCTCTTCGCTGTTAGCCAATTTATAATCGGTTTTATACTTGTAATACCAATTGAAAAGAGTAGTTGTATCGGTAAAACGCTGCGATTCGGAAGGTGAATTTAACACTATTGCATAAATGTATCCATCTCCCCTATTGCACGCTCCTGCAAAACAAGCACCCGCAAGTTCCGTATATCCCGTTTTGACACCACATGCGCCCTCGTAATTACCAAGCAGTAAGTCGGTGGTTAGAACTTCTACAGTTGTGGTAGCGCCACCTCTTTCAACAGGAATTTGCGCCGAACTCATATCTACTATCGAACGAAATAGTTCATTTTGCATAGCGTAAGCAACCATTTTCGCCACATCGGCAGCAGTAGAATGAAGATCGCCTGCATATTTATCAAAATCAAGCCCGTGTGGGTTTTCAAAAACGGTATCTGTGCACCCTATACTTTGAGCCATTTCGTTCATTTTCTTTACGAATGCCGCATTGCCATCTTCATCGCTCTTAGCTCCCAAGATGCTTTTGCCAAGGCTTTCAGATATAGCCAAAGCCGCATCGTTTCCCGATGGAATCATTAGTGCTTTAAGGGCATTCTCTAAACTAAGCACATCTCCCACAAGAAGCCTAGCGCTAGATTCTCCAACACTACCCGCATCTTGCGTAACCGTTACTTTTGTATCTAGCGGAGCAATATCTAGCGCAACAATTGCGGTCATAACCTTTGTAATAGAAGCAATGTTGGCGCGATCATAAGCACCTCGCGCAAATAAAACCTTACCATCTGGGTCAACTAATATCGCATGTTCAGCTTCAATTGAAGGGCATAGAGACGCGCTTAACGATCTTTCAGCAACTGATGAACTGCAAATCCAATCGCTACTTTTTACTTCCGCTAAAGCTTCAGTTGTAGGTATAGATATAGAAAATATAAGGGCGAAACATAGCATGAATGCGCACGCTATAGAGCGCACGCATTCTGTACAGGATTTATGAACGACAGAGCTTATTTTAGATGGCATATATCTCGCCATGCTCCACGATGTCAAAATTCGCGTCTCTTAATTTCTGTTCAACATCTTCGCCGTTTATCTTGAGTACATCTATTGCACTTTCATCTTTAACAGCGAAACAATAGGCGTATTCAATATTCATGTCAGAGTCGTCACAGAAGCGCAAAAGACGCGCCAATCCACCCGGTTCATTAGGAATCCGAACGGCTACTACAGGAGTCACCGAAGCCTTAAAACCTGCATCTGTTAGAAGTTTGGCAGCTACATCTGGTGTGTCACAAAAAACGCGCGCTACGCCAAAATCTTGAGTGTCAGCCAAATATAGAGCATGCATATTGATATTGGCATCAGCAATGGTTGAAACAGCTTTCGATAAATGCCCCTTCTCATTCTGAAGGAAAATGCTTAACTGAGATACCATCTACGCCTCCTGACCTCTAAGGTCGATAACTCGCTTCGCCTTCCCCATTGATCGCTCAATAGTCTTAGGCTCAACGATTTTTACATTCACGTTCACTTGCAAATTACTCTTAAGCTCAGCTTGCAATCTTGCTTTCAAATCTTCTAGCTTACGCACTTCGTCTATTTGGAAATCAGGTTCAGTTTCCACCTGAAGCTCTATAGAGTCAAGTGGTCCTTTGTTTGTAAGAATAATCTGATACTGCGTAGCAATTTCGGGGAACGCAGTTATAACTTGCTCGATCTGGCTTGGGAATACATTCACACCACGAATAATAAGCATATCGTCAGTGCGACCACGCAAGCGATCAATTTTGCGATGCGTGCGACCACAAGCACACGGTTCGCTAATAATGCGAGTAACATCGCGTGTTCTGTAGCGAATCATGGGGCTGCATTCGCGTGTAAGTGTGGTTATAACCAGCTCTCCCCATTCACCATCGGGAAGAACTTCACCGGTATCAGGATCTACAATTTCGCAATAGAACTGGTCTTCTGCAATATGCAGACCTCCGCGCTCTTTGCATTCCATTGCCACGCCCGGTCCCATTATTTCGGATAAGCCGTATACGTCGCAATATTGAATACCAAGTTTGTCAGATATTTCTTGACGCATGTTCTCAGAGCAAGGCTCCGCACCAAATATGCCACCCGAAATCTTAAATTCAGTGGCAGGATTGTAGCCCATCTCTATTGCTGTATCGGCTATTAAGAGTGCATACGACGGAGTGCACGCCAAAATGTCGGTTTCGCAGTCGCGCATCATCTGAACTTGACGTTTTGTGTTGCCAGAAGAAGTGGGGATAACTGTACAACCCATAGCCTCGCCACCATCATGTGCTCCAAGACCGCCTGTAAATAAGCCATATCCATACGACACTTGTATAGTAGACTTCTCGGAGCCGCCAACCATAGCAATACCGCGAGCAAAGCAATTTCCCCAATTGTCTAAGTCGCGTCTTGAGTGACCAACTACTGTTGCCTGCCCAGTTGTTCCAGAAGATGCATGGATACGTGCAATATCTTTATTTTCTAGCGCAAACATACCGAATGGATACGCATCGCGCATGTCTTGCTTCACTACAAAAGGAAACTTCTGAATATCTTCAAGAGTTTGAATATCGTCAGGAGAAACACCTGCATCGTCGAAGCGCTGCCTGTAAAGGTCAACATTGTCATACGCATGACGCACGCTCCATCTCAGATTTTCAAGTTGCTGCTCGCGCAATTTTTCGCGCGGCATAGTCTCAATTTCGGGTTGAAAATACTCGCCCATGCATGTCCTCCTAAATACTACGTGCTAGTTTGTGACTCTTGATCAAGATCGACTGGGGTATTTGGACCAGTCACTATAACCTTGTTCACTGGTGAGTATACGGAATCAAAGCGGTCTTTGCGCACTACGTTCCCATTTTCATCGGTTACTGTACGTGTTACGTATATGCTTACGCCATTAGTGCCCATAGTTTCTGTTTTCTTATAGCCTTCTGGTTTAGTATCATCAACCTTCACTTTGGTTTTGAACTTTTCACCCTCCACCCAATCGGCGGTATACGACTTTACAGAATAACCCGGAGAAACCCCATAAAGCGCAACAGATACAGTAGTATCTGTATAGCTGGTTCGAAGCAATACATCAGAACCTGAATCGTTTGTCCATCTTAGGTCTTTCACCGGATACGCTATGGCAGCATCGCGACCATCGGGATAACTGTTCATTCTAAGCGAGTGATTATGGCGCTCATTTACCGGAAAACCAGATTCGTATACAGCATTGAATACCGTTGTTGATACCTGACAGACCCCTCCACCGGGCGCAGCAACTATTTCGCCGTTTACAATGTTGTTCGCATCTTTATAGCCTTTTTCCGGAGTACATTCCCCTACCAACGCCGAAAAAGACCAAGTACCACCATTTCGCCCTATGACAGAGTTTTGCAGATAGTCTGCTGCCAGACGAATATTCGAGTTACGATTCTGCGTAGATTTCGTATTCGTATAGCTTGTTGTATAAAGCGATATACGTGTGATAACCCCATTGGCATATGCTTCATCAAAGGTAAACGGTCCTTCAACAATAGCTGTATCTATAGGAATATCAAATCTAGTGCCGCGTTGTTCGTATGCACCATTTTCACGAAACGCTCCAAATAGGTTGCTGTCAAGAGTTTTTACCGCGCTGTCTACCGACGGTATAACAACAGGTGCATCAGGAATAACACTTACGCTGTCGCCTGATACCTGAAAACTTACAGCTATATCGTTTCCGGTTTCTCCCTCGGTGAGTGAAGAAGCTATGGATTTCGATGCATCATCTAAGTTGAAATATGGCGAAAGAAAATAAGCATCGCCACGCGCTACTACATCGGTAGAAACCCAATCACCCATCATATCCGCCGATGTTTCTAATGTATTGCCATCATATGCAAACGTAGCACCATCTTTTATAGCGGAATTTACAGCGTCGCAGGTGCTTTGAGCAGCCTGCTCATCAATTCGCATAGGAGTAAAAACGAGTTTTGCAACCATAGTTTGACGCTCGGCAGCATCAGCTAAAAACTTTTCGGTAATTTCTTCGCGAAATTCCGCTTCGTTTATCATGTTTCCGTCATTGCCCGGGGTGGTTTTTGCCACACCGTCTTCTACTTCTATATTCCAATCAACCCTGATCTGACCTAATGAAGAATCAATATCTTCAAGCAGTTTTCTTAAATTTTCGTCGCTGAAATTTAAGTATACGGGAATGTCCCACCCGAATATGGCAGCCGATAGTCTATCTATTATGTTGAAACTGCGTCCAACATTTAGCGCTTGTTGGACAAGTTCATCTGTTGGGACACTAGCCCCTAGCGATTCCGCATTTGCTCTCCACATTTGCTTTGAAGACCTAGAATCTTCAAGCGATATTTGCTCAGCTAATGCTTCCTCTTCTAGTAAGAGCTCATCAATATTGGCTGATTGTTCTGTTTCCTCACTATCAAAGATAAATACGGTGGTTGCCTGCAGATTGTCAGCGTATTTTGCATTGACAGTATCTTGCGCCTCTTGCGTCGTCATTCCAGAGACATCAACTTCGCCTATTTGAACGCCATATCTAATATGTCCAGCTGAAATGATGCTATCTATTCCAAAACCAACAACTCCAATCAGAACAAGAATAACCGCAATACACGCTATGCGACTTTTTTTCCATAGCGCAGAAAATATATTTCCTGTCCTGTTTGAACCAGATTTTTTGGTATTAGCGGCATGCTTTCTTTTAGTGGTAGATGTTAAATGTCTAGGTGCAGATGATTGCGATCTATAAGAAGACGTTGAAGAATAATGCGAACCATATCTAGAAGATGAAGTAGATCTTCTGGGTGATTCATAAGATGAACGCGGCATAGCACCCGATTGGCGTGCGGTTGATTGACTTGCCCGCGTTCGTGTTGGTGCCGAATTTCTAGTTCGCGATGAAGATGAAGCTGCAGGACGACTAGTATTTCGACTTACACTTTGACGCGAAGCGCTAGTTCTTGTTGTGCGATTTTGCTGTCTTGTACGACGATATCTATCATCCACAAGAATCAACTTGCCTTTACATTATCTGCATGAAGCGCATTGTTCAATTTCTTCCACGCCACAATACAGTAATAAACTGTGACCCCAATTTGCAATGCAAGCCCAATGTAGACACACCATATTCCCCAAGAAACAGGTTCAATGCCAAAACCCGGAAGCCATGAAACGCTAAATAGACCTAGCCCCGGAACAAGAGGCGTATTTAGCAGCAATCCGGCTAGTCCGAAGAATAAAAATGTTGTAGCAAATTTACCCGGATAAATAACTGCAACACTTATACCAAATTTTGACAGTAACACAGAACCGCCAATGAGCAGAAATAGTTCTCTGGCAAAAATGAGAACCATAATCCATAGGGGTAAATTTCCTATAGCAAAAGCACCCACTACACCGCTTATCATAAGAATAGTGTCAACAGCAGGATCTAATAACTTGCCCAATTTCGAAACAGAGTGAGTGCGCCTCGCAACTTGCCCATCTACAAAATCGGTAGCAGCTGCAAAAGCAAAAATAATAGTAGCTGCAATATTGTATCCAGCAAAAAGTACAAAAAAGTAAACCGGCACAAGACATAGTCTCGCAAACGAGATTACATTAGGTACAGTAAAAATCTTATTACTTACCTGTTCCTCCGTTGCGACAACGCCCTGTTCGACCATTCTTGTTTTCATACCCCAATTCGTAGCTTAAACAATCTGATATGAGCCAATTCAGGTCATTCTAGCAGCTAAAAGAAGAATATTGAAGATAAGCGATTTTATCTTGCCAAACATCACACTGAATACATTATGCTTGTTCCTGTTTAGCAGCCTTTTTGTCGGGAACATCTAAGTCAATGCTATATTTCGCATCCCCAGCAGGCGTACACTGTGGTTGCATGCTTAAACATTTCGTAGGACACGCCCGAACACAGCTTCCGCATTGCACGCAAGAAAATGGATCAATTACCCAACGTCGTATTTTCTTGTCAACCACAATGCAATTACAGGGGCATACGCGCTGGCACATGCCACACAATATGCATTCCTCAACATTGTTGAGGACATGACCCTTCTGACAAGCGTAAGGCTCTTTTGTCTGAACTGGATAAAGCAGAGTTTCGGGCTTTTTGAATAATGACCCGAAAGTCATACCACCTAATTTGAAACTTCCCACGACACTCTACCTTTCCGTGCAGCTAATACATGGATCGATTGTCAGTATTATCATGTTAACGTCTGCCAAATCGCACCCTTTAAGAGCAACGGTCATGCCGGCTAAATTCTGAGATGTTGGCGTTCTCATCCTCATACGTTCAAGATATTTCGAGCCATTCCCTCTAGCATAGTAATAGCATTCGCCACGGGGCTGCTCTAAAACATTTGATGCCTGCGCACCCGCTTCCGGATTGCCTTTTACTTTAACCGCAATATCGCCCTCAGGAATTTTTGCACTTAGCTCTTTTATGATGTCGATAGACTGAAGTACCTCTAAACAACGTACCTTAACGCGTGCATAGCAATCTCCCTGCGCATCTAAGATTGGCTGGAAATCGGACAAATCGCCATAGGCGCCTCTGCCAAACAAACGCGCATCATAGTTAACGTTTGAAGCGCGCGCAAATGGACCAACAATACTAAGATTTACAGCCTCTTCCTTGGAAATAAAACCAACTCCAACTGTTCTATTCTTGATTGAATAATCAGTTAGAAGAGTTTTCATAATTTTGCTGTACTCATCTTTTATTCCGTCTAGCACTTCACAGATCCACTGAAGCGTAGCAGAGTCCATGTCGCGGACAACGCCCCCAACCGACACTACAGACAATATTACGCGTCCGCCTGTCGTCTTTTCAAATATATCTAAAACACGTTCGCGAAGTCGCCAACAATGCATAAACATACTTTCAAAGCCAAATGCATCAGCTGCTAAACCCAACCAAAGCAAATGAGAATGTATCCTAGAAAGTTCATGCCAAATTACACGTAAATATTGTGCCCGCTTAGGCACTTCTACATTCATTAGGCTTTCTACAGTTTCGGCATATCCAAGCGAATGACCCATAGCGCATATACCGCATATACGCTCTGCTACATAAATGAATTGATTGTAATCGCGTGTCTCAACTAGCTTTTCAAGCCCACGGTGAACAAAACCAATTTGAGGAATACAATCAACAACGGTTTCATCTTCTACTACAAGATCTAAATGTAGCGGCTCTGGTAGCACTGGGTGCTGAGGACCAAAAGGTATAACGGTTGCCTTTCCCATTATTCAGCCTCCTTTTGCGCAGCTTTGGCACGCTTTGCTTCCATAGCAGCACGAACTTTTGCAGCTTTTTCAGGATCCATAGCAGCTAGTTTCGCCTCCATGTCAGCATCGGATGCGTTTTGAGCGTCTTTCTCTTTCTTGGCAGCTGCCACAGCTTTTGCCTTTGCTTCTTTTTCGCGACGCGCAAGCTGCTCGGGAGAAATTATCGTCATCGGCTTATCGCAAGATAATCTATAAAATTTTCCATGAAAATCTATCGGCATACCCGTAAACGATATACCGAACAAATCGTGTATTTCGTTTTCGCAAACAAAAGACTCTAGAAAAATATCGCCAATAGATTCAAGTTGCCCATCGCGAGGCATATCCTTAACAACAAGATTTTGCAAATTGCCATCTAGCATGTACGAATAGATTACATCAACTCCGTTATCTAAATTCACAGCTAATATTTGAACATAGCGCCAGCCGCTATCTTTACGGCGTTGCGCCTCTGCATGCACATCCTGCGCAGCAAGTTCTTCAAAACTCTGCTTGAATTCCATCTGCCCTACCTCGCCTTCTCGGTTGCTTTAAGACTGGCAGCTTTTTCATCCAAAACGGCTACGCCTTTAACAATTGCATCTATAAGCGTTTCGGGGCGAACAGCGCATCCGGGAGCATAAACATCTACAGGAATTGCCTGATCCACACCGCCAATTACGTTGTAGCAGTCTTTGAAAATGCCTCCTGTGCAGGCACATATTCCGCAAGCCACTACCACTTTTGGCTCTATCATCTGGTCGTATATCTCACGAACAACACTTATGTTTTGCTCGTTTACCGACCCGGTAACAAGGAATATATCGGCATGTTTCGGGTTTCCTGTGTTTATAACGCCAAAGCGCTCACCATCAAACCCGGGGCAGAGGGTCGCCAGTACCTCTATATCACAGCCATTACAGCTTGATCCGTCATAATGAATAACCCATGGCGATTTTGAAGCATATCCCACAGTAGAGCTCCTTACATGTATGCCAGAACAGCAATATTTACGCCACCTATAAGTGCAACCACCCATGCCGATTTCAGCATAAACTGCCACTTCACACGAGCGAAATTATTGTCAATTAATATTTCAATGAAATAAACCACCAAAGCAACTGCTATAGCAATTAGAACAGACCACCACGTACCCCAGATGAAAAATACACCAACCCATCCAAGGAAAAGTACATTTTCGCACCAGTGAAGTACTTCAACTAAAGCTAACGTAGGACCGCTCATTTCGGTAGTAATGCCCCGAACAATTTCTTGATGAGCATGGTGCGACATTGATAAATCGAACGGAGATTTACGCAGTTTAATTGTCAATATAAATAACAATCCAATGAATACCGGCCATACATAAGTTATAACCGGAATATTCAGCATGAATGCTGAAGATACATTGAAAGACCCCAAACCATCTAGCGGCAAAATTAAAGCTGTAGCCATATAAAAAGCAACGGCAAATATAAGCACCATCGGCTCATACGACATGACTTGTAAAGTTTCGCGCGATGCTCCAACCTCAGAATATGGCGACCTGCTAGACCATGCAGCCATTATTAAAAACAGACTAGAAAGCGTAATAACAAATACGCACATTAGTAGGTTGCCGCCTGAAAAGAAAATTCCACCCGCTAAACATGCAAATATAAAAGCACACACAACATAGGCACCTTGCACAGTATTAACAGACACCTTTTCTTTGCCCATTAGCTTGCGCACATCATAGTAAGGCTGCAGAAGCGGCGGTCCAACTCTACCCTGCATACGTGCAGAAATTACGCGATCGACACCGGCGAGTAAACACCCTACAATAGGAGCAACAATAGCAAACACCACGCTTGCTGCAATTGTTATGATAAGTCCTTCAAAGAATTCCATGAAAGCCTCCTAAATAAGCGTGATGCCAACAAGGGCAAGCACAATGGCGCAACACATTATCACGCTGTTGAATATGACTCCCACAGGCGCTATGCGCGCTTCTCCGAATATATCGTTCATATACCAATTCCGAGCTGTTGCTACTGTTTGCCCAGAAAGTGAATTCTGGAATTCGCGCTTTTCGTTATCTTTGCTAACGCCAGCCAAGTAAATATCTACCTGACGTGCCTTTGAGCGACCAAGACCAGCAAACAGAGCAATCACAACTACAACAACACAGATACTTGCAATGAACAAATTATCAAATGAAATGTCTTGTCCTAAGAAGCCGTAAACCTCTACCACATAAGGTTCAACCATATATGCAGATATAACAGGCAAAGCTACGCATGCGAAAACTAATAAGATAGCCATAAGCATAATAGCTATCCATTCGCTTACATGCACATCTAGTTCAACATTTTTAGGCTGCCCAGCAACTCCAGCCAACTTCCCAAGCCATTTTGCCCAGAACATAAACGTTGCAGCTGAACCGAAAGCTAGAATCAAAATAAGCGCCACTTGGTCCATATTCACAAACGAAACCAATGCTGCCCACTTTGCTACCAGCATACCGAATGGAGCGATAAACATGCACATTATGCCAAGCATCATTAAACGAGCTAGACGCGGCATGCGCTCAAAGAGCAAATCCATGTCTTCAATATCGCGGCTACCGATGTGATGTTCTGCCGTGCCAACACAAAGAAATAGCAAACTTTTCGCTATTGCATGGAAAACAATTAAGAAAATAGCCGCCCATACAGCCTCTGGCGTGCCAACACCGGCACACATTGTTATAAGACCTAAGTTGGCAATTGTTGAATACGCCAACACACGCTTGGCATTGCTTTGCGAAATAGCCATAAATGAACAAAGCAAAAACGTAACGCCACCCACAAGCATTACCATAACTGAAGCAATTGGGTTTAAAAGGAACAGCGGAGCTAACTTCACAAGCAAAAATACGCCGGCCTTAACCATTGTGGAAGAATGCAATAGTGCGCTTGTAGGCGTAGGTGCCACCATAGCGCCAAGCAGCCATGTTTGAAATGGCATTTGAGCCGCTTTTGTTATTCCCGCAAATGCTAAGAAAGTAATTGGTATAGCTACAATTTGCGGATTGTTTATACCAATAGATAGGAAATCGGCAAAAGAAAGCGTGCCTACCTGTGCGGCGCAAAACCAGAGAGCCACAATGAAACCTATGCCGCCAGCTAGGTTCATTATGATCTGGCGAAATGCATTGCGTATAGCTTCTTCTGTTTTGGTATAACCGATTAACAAGAATGAACAAAGTGTTGTTACTTCCCAAGCGGTGAACATCCAAGACATGTTATTCGAAAGAACTATCGCAAACATCGCAGATAGGAATATGAACATTATTGCAAAGAAAGTCGGTCTGCGATCTTTGGCTGTTTCTGGCTCGTGCGCTTGGAAATCTTCCATATAGCCTATCGCGTAAACGCAGATGCCTGAACCAATTATTCCAATTATGAGAGACATTATTACGGAAAGAGAATCTACATACAGCCCAAATTCCACTTCCATCTGGCTTGCAAATGAGAATTCAACATACAGTACAACGACCATTTGTATTAAAGCCAATATTGCAGCAAAGACATTCTTATACTTAACCGCAAATGCCACAATAATAACAACACATATACAGCTGACAGCAGTACATAAATAATCAACAATCTCAGATGCAAACTCGAAATAGACAGCTTGTGCGCCCATATATGTAGTTGCTAAAACTATTGATCCGCACGCTATAGCTGCTCCAGATATATAGACTATAACGTTGCGCGCTGTATTTTGCCTTATAAGCAAAAGCGCCAAAGCAGCTATCAACGGGAAGATTATCAGAAAACCGATGATTTGCATCCGCTATGTTCCCTTCTTGTTTTCCTAAACTAGGAATGACCGACAGTTATTCAGAGGTATAGAATAACGTTTTCCTTATATGACTTTACTATTTAAGACTTCGCTGAAAGTGTTCACGGGAAACATAGCAGTCATTTGTTCGGCGAGGGGTTTGTTAGATCGGAACTGTTGAATATGAGCGGCGTAATAACAAGCGCGAATGGCAGGACTCCCTCTTCTTCAATACGTAATTTGCAAATAGCACTAAAAAACCTGAACCGGAAATTCGGTTCAGGTTTTTAAATTTAATGGTCGGGACGACAGGATTTGAACCTGCGACCCCTTGACCCCCAGTCAAGTGCGCTACCAAACTGCGCCACGTCCCGTAAATTACTGCGAAAAAGCAGCTTGTCTATTCTAGCGTAAAATCATATCGTTTCAAGAGGAATGTGATAACAAGTTGCATGCTTTATTGATTATATGGCGGGCAAGTTCTATCTTAGGCATCATCTCTAGTTCTTCAACACCAGCGCGCGTAACTAACATAGCTTTGTTATTATCGGTTCCAAATGCAATGCCTGCACCCACTTCGTTTGCAACAATCATGTCGGCATTTTTCAATTTAAGTTTACTAAGTGCATTTTCGCGAATATTGTTGGTTTCAGCAGCAAAACCTATTATTACTTGACTGTCTTTCTTAGATTCTGCCAGAGTTTTTAGTATATCTGGATTGCGCACCATGCGTAACTCACACAACGCCGCATCATCTATACCCTTTTTCAACTTTCCTTCCATTTGTTCAGCCGGCCTAAAATCTGCCACAGCAGCCGCACAAATAACAATATCTGCATCATGCGATGCGTTTTCAGTCGTATAAAGCATTTGCTGTGCAGTTTCCACCGAAACAACTTTTGCCCCTTGCGGATAAACTACAGAAACCGGTCCGCTAACAACCTCAACATTTGCGCCCGCTTCTAAAGCAGCCAATGCCAAAGCTGCGCCCATTTTGCCACTGGAACGATTTGAAATAAAACGCACCGAATCTATCGGTTCAATAGTTGGACCAGATGTTATTAATACTTTTCGCCCATTTAATAGTTTGGTATTTTTAACAGACTTCTCCAATATGGAAATAGCCGCATCGGCAATGTCTTGCGGATCGGGCAACTTTCCCACCCCTACATCTCCGCATGCAAGATAACCGCTACTAGGATCTAACACATAAAAGCCGCGTGCCTTTAACTTTTTAATATTTTCTTGCGTTGCCGCATTTTCATACATATGCACGTTCATAGCTGGTGCCACAATAATAGGTGACACGCATGCAAGTGCTGTCGATGTAAGTAAATCATCTGCAATACCACACGCAAGTTTTGCCAAAATATTGGCTGTACACGGGGCTATTAAAAAAGCATCACATTCTTTGGCTAGTCTAATATGCACAATAGCATCATCCAAATTACCAAATGTATTCAGCGCAACTGAGTGCCCCGAAAGCGCGGCAAATGTCTGCTCTCCCACAAATGAAGTAGCAGCTTTTGTCATAACAACCGACACATCTGCACCGGCTTTTTGAAGCGCACGCAATATTTCGCAAGATTTGTAAGCCGCTATACAACCTGTAACTCCCAGAAGAATCTTCATTGCGTACATCTCCTTTTACTGCTAGCCCTACTCAATTAAATTACATCAGCGAAACCGTGAAGGCAAAGTGAAGGCTGCACGACTTCTGAACGTAGCCTTCCCGGTCTTAAATAGCCTATTGCACAATATCGGCAAGCTCGCGCCCCGCATCGGTAACACCAAGCGATCTTTCTCGAATCGCTTCCAAAGCATCCATTAAATCGGTCGGAATATGATCGCGGAAAGACATGCTCTTAGCTGTAATGGGATGATTGAACGCTATGCAACAGGAATGCAAAAATTGCCTAGACAAACCAAGCTGGGCACGTCTATCTCGCGGCATACCTGTTGTATATGTCTGATCGCCCACTACAGGATGCCCGGCATATTGCATATGTACGCGTATTTGATGTGTTCTGCCCGTGAATAATTTACATTCCACCAATGTGTAACCGTTATCGTGCGCGTTGCCCGAAAAACGTTCTAACACTCTAATAGTAGTTATAGCATCACGCGCTTTTGGAGAATCTATTACTGCCATTTGCGTGCGTTCACTGGGATGACGCGCAATAGGAGCATCTATCATGGCTGTATCATGTGGAATTATTCCATGCACCAACGCAACATAGCGTCTATCAACTTCACGTGTTCGTATGGCTTCCATTAACACTTCGCCAGCAACGTTACTTTTCGCTGCCAGCATAAGACCACTGGTGTCTCCGTCAAGTCTGTGCACTATACCGGGTCTATCATTATCACCCTGAACATTACACAAATTCTGCGAACCACAGTGATTGATAAGAGCATTCACCAGTGTTGCTGTGTTGTGATCGGCAGAGGGATGTGTAAGCATTCCTGCTGGTTTGCTTAGCACAATCATGTCGTCATCTTCAAAACGAATATCTAAAGGAATAGGCTCACCAATAATTGAAAACTGAGAGACTTCTTCATCTAGCTCACATACTATAACGTCTCCAACACATACTACATGGCTTTTCAATGCAGGTTTTCCGGAAATTAATACGCATTTTTTCGATACTGCTTTAGCGGCTGACGAGCGGCTTTTATACAAACCAAGTTCAGCCAAAAGCAAATCTATCCTTTTGCCGCAATCCGCATCTGTTGCAACATGACATACTGAACGCGCCATCTTAATTAGCACCATTCGTTCGACAATCGCTGCGCGATTCAATCATTAAAGCAACTAACACAACAACAATGCCACAAGTAACGCCTATGTCAGCCACATTGAATACTGGAAAATCTATGAACAATAGCTGTATAAAATCAATTACATAGCCATTCGCAATACGGTCTATCAAATTACCCACTCCGCCCGCAAAAACAAGCGCTAAACCTACAGCCATCATCGCGGATGAAGAAGGCGCAATTACAAACAAATACAAAACAATAACTGCACACATAATAAATGAGAAAATAGCCAGCGCTTGTGTCATACCGCCAAATATTCCCCACGCACCGCCTGTGTTATGGATAAGTTTTAGACCCAAAACACCGGGAATTGGCTCTGCGATAACCTGCCCCGGGGTATACACATTAAATATGGTCTTACTAAGCTGGTCGGCAATAAAAAGCAATGCGGCTACAACAATAAATATAACCGCATTGCGACCACGTTTAGCGGACACTTCTTTATCTGCTTCATTATTGCTTAAGCTAAAAGAGCTCATACACATCTATTAGCTTTCCATTTTCTCTAACACATCTTCACAACGCTTACATACATCAGAGTGGTTAGCATTCTTGTCAAGCTCGCGATAATTCCAGCATCTCTCACACATTGGAAGGCTAGTATGGCTAACTTTTGCTACTAGTTCATCTGATTTCTGGAACTCAATAGTTGCCACAATTAACATTTCTTGGAACATTTCCTCTGTGTATTTCGAAGCAACATCAATCACTTCTTGTGGTGCGCTGACCACAACATCAGCTTCTTGACTCTTTTTTATTTCGCCATCGTTGCGTGCCGCTTCCAAAGCCTTTGTTACTGCATCGCGTATTTCTAAAAGCACATCGAAATCTGATTGTATTGCAGCTTTTGCGCCTTCTGGCATTTGCGGTACAAAGTCGCAAGATTGAGGCCACCCGGCAAGTTGCACGCTTTCAACGCGACCTTGCTTATTGCGAATTGCCGGCGGATAGCACTCCCACACTTCATCTGCCGTAAACGAAAGAATAGGCGCTAATATTCGCACTAGTACCTCTAGCACGTTCATTAAAACGGTTTGAGCTGCCCTGCGACGCGGCGAATTAATCGCTTCCGAATACAGCCTGTCTTTGACAGCATCCATATAAACCGCAGAAAGATCGTTTACAATAAAATCGTAGATGGCGCGATAAACATAGTGGAACTTATATTCTTCATAAGCGCTAGTAACGTCTTGCAGCAACTGTAATGTACGCACATGCATCCATTTATCTAAAGGTTCAAGTTCATCCCAAGTGCGCACAGCGTTGTTTTCATCGTCAAAATCATCCAAACTTCCCAAGAGGAAGCGGAATGTATTGCGAATGCGCCTGTATGCATCGGATGTGCGCTGCAAAATTTCATCGGAAATGCTTACGTCCTGAGAATAGTCCACGCTGGCAACCCACAGGCGCAGTACATCGGCACCAGATTTTTTCATTATGTCAGCAGGGTCAATTCCATTCCCAAGCGACTTTGACATCTTCCTGCCCTCGGCATCTACTGTAAACCCACAGTGCATAACCGATTTATAAGGCGCAACTCCATATGCTCCCATACTAGTTAGAAGAGACGACTGGAACCAACCGCGGTGCTGGTCAGAACCTTCAAGATACATGTCAGCCGGGAAACGCAGTCCTTCATCACAGCGATGCTTCAATACGCTGGTATGAGACACTCCAGATTCCCACCAAACATCCAAAATGTCTTTTTCGGGAACTACATCAGCACAGCCGCACTTTTCACATTTCGTCCCACGAGGTAAGTACTCTTTCGGATCTTTGGTAAACCACGCATCCGAACCCTCGGTACGGAAAAGCTCTATAACAGCATCAAATGTTGCTTCATTAGCAATAGTAGAGCCGCATTTTTCACACTTAAATACAGGAATTGGCACACCCCAAGAACGCTGACGCGAAATGCACCAATCGGGGCGATCGGACACCATAGCACCTATGCGTCGCGAAGCCCATTCAGGAATCCAACGCACTTCATTGTTTATTACATTTAGCGCATTTTCCCGCAGCGAATTTTTATCCATAGAAACAAACCACTGATCTGTAGCGCGGAAAATAACAGGTTCGTGACAACGCCAACAATGTGGATAGGAGTGACTTATTGTCTGCTCGGCAACAAGGGTGCCCTGCTCGCGCAACCACTCAATAATTTTCGGGTTTGCGTCGTTAACATTCAAACCAGAAAATGGTCCAGCCTCATCTGTTAACACTCCGTTATCATCAACGGGCATAAGCAGCGGTATATCAAATTCAAGCGCAACCAAATAGTCATCTTGACCATGCCCCGGAGCTGTATGAACAGCGCCTGTACCAGTATCTAAAGTAACATGATCGCCATAAATAACGCTACCTTTTAAGTCGTTTCGTACAGGGCAAGTATACGAAACCCCACAAAGCTGTTTCCCCGGTATTCGCACAGGTTCACCCGATGCATCTGCCACAAGCGAATAATCTTGCCAATCGGCTGCTTGAGTAACTTGCTCTACAAGTTCTTCAGCCATTATCATATTTGAACCTGCAACCTGCACCATAACATACGCCGCGTCGGGCGCTAAAGATACAGCTGTGTTAGCGGGAAGAGTCCATGGTGTAGTTGTCCATATAAGCATGTATGCATCGCCATCGGCACCTGCAGCTTCGAAGACACCGGGCATAGCATCTAGCTTAAATTTCACATATATAGAAGGTGAACTTTCATCGCCGTACTCAATTTCAGCCTCAGCCAAAGCAGTATGGCAGCGCATGCACCAATGTATTGGTTTACGTCCGCGATAAATAGACCCATCAAGATACATTTTCTTAAAAAGCTCTACGTTGCCAGCTTCGTAATCGGGAGTGTATGTTAAGTAAGGATTATCCCAATCGGCATTTACGCCCAAGCGCTTAAATCCTTCGCGCTGAATGCTTACATATTCAGTTGCCCAGTCGCGGCATTTTTGTCGAAGTTCTGGCTGAGAAGTTTCAGCCATTTTCTTCGCGCCAAGAGTCTTCTCCACCATATGTTCAATCGGCTGTCCATGACAATCCCACCCGGGAACATACGGCGTGAAATAGCCACGCTGCGCATGACTTTTCACAACAAAATCTTTCAATATCTTATTGAAAGCATGACCAATATGAATAGGTCCGTTTGCATATGGCGGACCATCGTGCAGCACAAAAGGTTTTCCATCGCGATTTTTCTCAAGGATCTTCCTATAAAGATCCATCTCCTGCCACTTCTCCAAGCGCTTCGGCTCGTTCGTGGGAAGATTGCCCCTCATAGGGAAATCGGTCTTTGGCAAGATCATGGTGTCTTTATAATCAGCCATCTTGTAGAGCCTTTCTTTACAATTCATCAAACTAAAAGATTATATTAAAAGCCACACGCTTGTTCCACCAACCAAGGAGTAGAATTACATGAACTCAGGTACTACTAGATAGGAGCAAACATGAGCTTCGATATTATCACTGATTCTAGCTGTAACCTACCCGAAGATATGATAGAAGATTTCGGACTTCATATTTTACCTCTTACTTTTATGGTAGACGGCACACAGTATCAAAGTTATTTAAAGGGTGAAAAAACTGATTTGAAGCAGTTTTATACCATGATGCGCGAAGGCAAAATTATAACGACCAGCCTTCCAAATTTAACTGATGCTGAAGAAACAATGCGCCAAGTATTAGATGCAGGGCAAGATATTCTCTACATCGGCTTTTCAAGTGGGCTTTCAGGAACATACGAAGCGGTAGATCTTCTTAGCCGCGCCCTTGCTCCTGACTACCCTGATAGAAAGATATACACAGTAGATACGCTCGCGGCATCATGTGGTGAAGGTTTGCTAGTTTGGTATGCCGTACAGCTTAGACGACAAGGGAAATCTATCGATGAGGTGCGTGACTGGTTAGAGGAAAACAAACTTCATTTAGCACATTGGTTTACTGTGGATGATTTAATGTTTCTTTTCCGCGGCGGGCGCGTCTCGAGAACTAGCGCTTGGGCAGGAACGCTATTGAATATAAAACCTGTCATGCATATGGATAACGAAGGTCACTTAATTCCTCTCGAAAAAGTTCGCGGACGGCGCAAGTCTTTAAACGCCTTAGTAGACCATATGGAGCAAACAGCCAACCATCCGATAGAAGATCAGAAAGTATTTATTACGCACGGAGACTGCATAGAAGATGCAGAGTATGTAGCAAATCTTGTACGTGAGCGCTTCGGCGTTACCGACATAACAATAAATTACGTTGACCCAGTTATTGGCGCACACTCTGGTCCGGGAACTTTGGCTCTCTTTTTCTTA
The DNA here is from genome assembly GCF_011039055.1 of Adlercreutzia sp. ZJ154. Lineage (NCBI taxonomy): Bacteria > Bacillati > Actinomycetota > Coriobacteriia > Eggerthellales > Eggerthellaceae > Adlercreutzia > Adlercreutzia sp. ZJ154. Next base: position 86,276 of record NZ_JAAKEF010000001.1, on the reverse strand, counting down.
GCTTATGAGCGCTAAAGAGCAGATAAATTCAGGCTTACTTCCCGAATGGAAAGCCCCAGCAATCCTGCTGGTAGACTTAGATGCCTTTTTTGCCAGCGTCGAGCAGTTAGATCACCCCGAATGGCGAGGCAAGCCTGTAATAGTTGGTGGCAAAGCATCATCGCGAGGCGTGGTTTCCACGTGCTCTTACGAAGCCCGAGCGTATGGGGTACGCAGCGCAATGCCCGCCGCCATAGCAGAAAGATTATGCCCTGATGCCATATGGACACACGGTCATTTCGACAGATATAAAAAACTGTCCAGTCAAGTAATGGCCATCCTGCGCGATGAAACGCCTTTAGTTCAGCAAGTATCTATAGATGAAGCGTTTATGGATGTGTCGCCTACAAGAGTAAACAAGGAGCATCCAGTTAATATAGCCAAGCGAATAATAAAGCGAGTAGATGCACTCGGCATTACCTGTTCTATTGGTGTAGGCACTTCAAAATCGATAGCCAAGATTGCATCCGATATGGACAAACCGCACGGTTTAACTGTAGTTTATCCCGGAAGCGAACGCATATTTTTAGATCCGCTACCAATACGCACTATGAGCGGTATAGGACCATCTGCTGAAAAAAGACTAAAAGCTGCCGGGGTAAACACGCTGAAAGATTTTGCTGAAGCCGGCGATATGCTATTAACAAGTATATTTGGCAAAAATGCCGAAATGATGCGCATGCGCGCGCTTGGCTTAAACGATTCTGATATTGATACGCACGATGAAGTTAAATCGATTTCTAAAGAAATAACTTTTGCTGAAGATATAAGTACATACACCGAACTTAAATCGGCATTATCTACTCTTACAACGCAAGTCGCTCGCAGGCTGCGCCTTAAAAACTTACGCGGACGCACTACCACATTGCGAATTCGCTTCAGCAACATGGAAACACATACGATACAAACTCAACTTACGCACCCAACCGACAATGATGCGGTATTAATCCCGGTATTGCTAGATCTTTTGAAAAGCGTTTGGGAAGAGGGAATGCATGTACGCCTCGTTGGTGTTGGAATATCCAAATTCAACGAAAACGAAGTTGTGCAAGATTCTCTCTTTCCAGAAGAAAATGAATCCGACAAAAGCCTATACGAAAAACATCGCAGTCTTTCCAATGCTACAGATAATCTAAAAAACAGGTTCGGCGAAAAAGCTGTACGGTTCGGGCATGAAATACTCAACGAAGAGAAAACCACCGGTACGTCTTCAAAAAATCCCGCCGACTATAAGTAGCCTAGTCAAATCAATTAAAGTGGAATATACGCTGAGCTAAATGGTATCCACCAAGACCAACTTTTCTACCCAATTCCGTTGGAATGTTTGTACCAAGATTTAGCACATTGCTACGTATACGCCTGTACAGAGACTGGTCTTTCCGTTTTAGGTATTCCCAAATATCGGCTAGCTTCCTATCGTCTTCTTGCGTATTGCGCATTCGCAAAAAAACAGACGCAATGCACATCATCATAGAGAGATAGCTTTCCATATACTTGCGAAGTCGCCTAGGTTCAAGCGACATTACATCTACATCGTCAATCATTTCACGTACAACACGCAAATGCTGATCTATGCGATTCATCATTACAGATTCATTGACCGACTGACCTTCTCGACCTATGAAATATCGATACATTGGCATATCTATGTAATACATGCTGCGAACATGCGGTAATGGTACATACACGAAAATATTGTCAACATAAAAACAATGCTCGGGAAGTTGTAAATTTATATCAAGAAGAAGATCTGTTCTGTAGATTACAGAATGCATAAGTAAATACTGCGAGTGATTAAATGAACCCACATCAGACCAAGTAAATACGCGATTCTCTGGAAATACATTGTTGTAGCGTATCTCTGTCCGAGTGTTCTCAAACACTTTCTCGTATACATAATTTGCTATAACCAAATCGGTTGGGTTGGCAACTTCGCTCTGTTTGCGAAGGTAAGCCATTATGTCGCCCATAGATTTAGCATCTAGCCAATCATCAGAATCTACAACCTTGTAATATAGCCCCTTAGCATTTGCAAGACCAGTATTAACCGCCGAGCCATGCCCACCGTTCTCTTTGTGTATAGCGCGAATAATATCGGGGTATTTCTGATGCCACGCATCAGCTTTTTCAGCTGTATTATCAGTTGAACCATCATTTACTATGATGATCTCTATATCTTCGCCACAATCTAAAAGAGACTCTATACACTTGTCCATATACTCCGCAGAGTTATAGCACGGTACCGCAAAGGTAATCGTCCTCATCAGGCAGATTCCTTTGCATTAAAGTCGCCATTATCCATTTTTGCAGCAATTTCTTCGGAAAGCTCTAATGCAAGTCCTATGATTTTATCCATGTTGTAGTACCGATATTCTGCCAAGCGCCCAAGCGGGAAAAAGTTCGAAAGACTTTCGGTCATTTTGCGATAGCGCTGATAGTGAGCATTATTCTCTTCATTAATAATTGCATAATAAGGAATTTGCGTTTCCGGATCGGTATATTCGCAAGAATACTCTTTCATTATTGTTGTATTCGGAGCCGTTTGACCCGTTAGGTGCTTAAACTCGGTTATGCGGGTGTAGTCTTGCGAAACCGTATAGTTAACAGTTCCGCAGGGAAACTTGTATTCCTCATCAAAAGTTTCATACACAAAATTGAGACTTCTGTATGGAAGACGACCAAAGCGCCCCAAGAAAAGTTCATCTAGAGGGCCAGAATATACTATTGGACCTGTAAATACCTCGTCTTTAACTTTGATAGCCGATAAGGCTGAATCCTCTTCTCCACCCTGAAACACTAATTCGAAAACACTGGTAGCGTCAGTATTTAAGCAAATGTCTATCCCCTCAAAATCCAGCATTTTTTCGAAAAGATCGGTGTATCCAGAAGCTGGCATTCCTTGGTAAGTATCTTGGAAGTATCTGTTATCTCTCGATATAAAAACCGGAACACGCGCAGTAACAGATGGGTCTACCTGATCGGGCGTTTGACCCCATTGTTTTTGCGTGTAATAAAGAAAAACGTTTTTGTATACAAAATCGGCTATCTCGACTAAATCCTGATCGCGCTGCTCACGAAGTTCGTTTATGGTTACTTTACGCTCGTCTCCAAATACATCGATAAGTTTTTGGATTAATTCCGCAGCACGCTCTTCTCCAAAAACTGTTTCCATTGAATTTTTATTAAATGGTACCGGAATATATGTGCCATACCAGTCGGCTAACACATGATGCTGGTATCCAATCCAACCCGTAAATTGACGCAAGTAGTTAAACACTTTCGAGTCGTTTGTGTGAAAAATATGCGGACCATAGCGATGAACAAGAATTCCCGCATCATCATATTCGTCATACATATTGCCGCCAATATGACTACGCTTTTCTAAAACCAACACTTTGCAATTACATTTTTCAGCCAACTGGCGCGCACTGACCGCGCCGGCAAAACCACTACCAACAACTATTGCTTTATATTTCGAAATATCTACGTCTTTGAAATCGATGTACGAAACGCTCACGGGCTGTTTCCTTTCATGCAATTTATAGATAGTTATATTTTAGCGAAATGAACCATTAGACGCATTACTTATTAAAATTCCCGCCCAAAGTAGATATAGGGCACATCACACAACCTCAAACAACCCGAACAGCAAACAGCAGTTAGAATTTCTTAAGAATCGAATTTAAGGAGTAGACATGAGCACATTTTTAGACGAAATGGTAAGTCGTGCCAAATCGCACAAGCAAACTATTGTTCTTGCGGAAGGAAACGACGAACGCACTCTTAAAGCAGCCGAGCAACTCCTTAATCAGAATGTTGCCGATCTTATAATACTTGGCAATGCAGATGAAATAGCCAATAGCAAATACAACCTTACAGGCGCAAATCTAATCGATCCGCAAACATCGCAATTGCGAGAAGAGTTAGCCAATGAACTGTTTGAACTTCGCAAACACAAGGGCATGACAATAGAAGAAGCGCAAACGCTGATATGCGATGTATTGTATTTCGGTGTAATGCTTGTAAAAACCAATCGCGCAAACGGTATGGTTGCCGGAGCTTGCCATTCTACAGGAGATGTACTGCGCCCTTCCCTACAGATTCTAAAGACTGCACCCGGGACAAAATTGGTTAGTTCGTTTTTTGTCATGGTTGTTCCCGATTGCAATTACGGCAATAACGGAACGTTTGTATTCGCCGATTGCGGCTTAGAGGTTCAGCCGGATTCTGAGCGTCTGGCTCATATTGCTGTGAATTCTGCTAAATCTTTCAGAACGCTTATTGGAGCAAAACCATATGTGGCTATGCTTTCACATTCAACATACGGATCGGCCAAAAACGACGATGCAACTAAAGTGGTAGAAGCTACTCGCATAGCGAAAGAACTTGCGCCAGATGAAGCTATCGATGGAGAGCTGCAATTAGATGCTGCACTTTGCCCTGATGTAGCATCTGCAAAATGCCCTGCATCGCAGGTTGCAGGGAAAGCAAATGTACTTGTTTTCCCAGACCTAGACGCTGGCAATATTGGCTACAAACTGGTACAAAGATTAGCCAAAGCAGAAGCGTATGGTCCTATAACACAGGGAATTGCTGCACCCGTTAACGATTTATCTAGAGGATGCAGCGCAGAAGACATATTTGGCGTAGCTGCCATTACTTGCGTACAAGCACAAAATATTAACTAGCCGAAAAAGCCCGAAAAAGCCCGCGTTAAATACATTCGTGTACGATATCGAATGTATCGCGGGCAATCATATATTCTTCATCAGTGGGGATAACTAGAATATCTACCGCAGAATCATCAGAAGATATTCTGCGTTCTCCACCACGCAACTTGTTTTTCTCTAAATCGAGCACTATTCCCAAAGGTTGAAGACCTGCGAAAATGAGACGACGCATCTTGTCGCAATTTTCACCGACACCGGCACTAAGCACGATAATATCAACACCGCCCATTACAGCAATATATTGCCCAATATACTTCTTAACCGAATTAGAGTACATCTCATAAGCTAGTTGTGCGCGCTCATTGCCTTCTTCCGATGCTGTACGAACAGAACGAAGGTCGTTTGAGATACCAGATATACCTAAAAGACCTGATTTTTTATTCAACAGATCGTTCATTTCGGCAGCAGTTAGATTTTCGTGCTCCATGATGAAAGTAACAATTGCTGGGTCAATTGCACCTGAACGAGTGCCCATCATAAGACCATCTAAGGGAGTAAGACCCATAGAAGTATCTATAGCCACGCCGTGGTCAATAGCTGAAACGGAACACCCATTTCCAAGATGACATGTAATAAGCTTCAGATCGACTAACGGCTCGTCTACTAATGCTGCAGCTCGCTCGGCAAGATAACGATGCGATGTGCCATGAGCTCCATATTTTCTGATAGCGTATTTCTCATAAAGCTCGTATGGAATTGGATACATATAAGTTTTTGGCTGCAATGTTTGAAAATAAGATGTATCAAAAACAGCAACCATAGGTTTATCAGGCATATGATTGCGACACGCCTCTATTCCCATCAAAGCAGCTTTATTATGAAGTGGAGCCAGCTCGGCTAATTCGTCAATTTTCTCAATAACGTAATCGTCAATTAGAACTGATCTGTCAAAATATTTTCCACCCTGTACAACTCGATGCCCTATTGCATCAATCTCATCAAGCGAATTTACAGCCTTATTAGGACCGGTGGTCAAAGCTTCCAGAACAAGCGACATTGCCTGATCGTGGTCAGCCATTTCAGTATCTATAACAACTTCGTTATCATCTATCCCATGTTTATGGAATGCCTCTTTAGAGCCAACCCGTTCACATATCCCTTTTGCAAGAACAGTTCTGGTTTCAAGATTCACTAACTGATATTTCAGCGAAGATGAACCTGCATTAAGAACGAGAACATTCAAAACAATGCCTCCGTATGTGCGGTTTACTTAGTCCAACAATAATATAGCGATACCAAGAATCATGCCCTCTAACTGGTATTTCTTTCGGCGAGTGGGCTCTTAAAGCGACGGATCTCCGTCATTCATCTTTCCTCCACCTAATACGTGCACATGTATATGATGAACGGATTGGCAAGCGTCGTCGTTCGTGTTAACAATTACCCGGAAACCACTTTCGCGTATACCTTTTATATCTGCAATCTTGCCTACTGTTTGCATTATATGAGCCATAGTCTCATCAGGAATATTATCGGCTATATTGTCATAATGATCTTTAGGAATTATCAGCGTATGTACAGGCATCATAGGATTCAAATCCTCAAATGCCACAACATGTTCGTCTTCGTACACCTTATTCGATTCAATTTCTCCAGATACAATTTTGCAAAAAATGCAATCGTCTTTAACCACAATCAGTCCTTTCTTTAGGCTTTTAGAAGTGTTGTGTCTTGAACATCGTCAGAGGGAGCCTCAGCCAATTCTCCCATAAGTACTTCAATTTTCTGTTCGGCATCGTTTAATCTATCTTGCAAATTCGCAAGAAGCGCCACACCGCGAGAATATTTTTCAAGACTTTGTTCAAGTTCCAATGTTCCTGTTTCTAGGACACCAACTATACCTTCCAATTCAGTCATCGCCTCATTGAAAGTAAGGTCATTTATAGATGAATCTGACATAAGTTTATCCTTTCAAATTCTCTAAAGATAATGCTACTTCCCTAGTTTTATCTATTGAACAATTTATATATCCATCACTTACCATTACTTCCAACTTATCGCCGGCATCTATCTGCTTGACAGATGTAACAAGCGCGCCGTTACAATTTTTGGCTATGGAATAGCCTCTAGCCACAACAGAAAGAGGTGAAAGATCGTTCAATCTAGCCGCAGATAAAGCCATATCTTCATAAAAACCGTCCAAGATGTGATGCCCTACTCTTTGCAAATTTGCCGCAGATGTTGCTAGATCGCGGCGCGGTATTGCGGATACGCGCTTCAAATTGTTAAGAAGCGAGTAGCGCATTAATATCAACTTGGACTGCATACTGGCAATATAAGACGGTAAGGCTCCTTCCAATTTTGACGAAACCTCATCTAAAGATCTGGCGTAAGGCTCAAGTATTCTCATAGGATCAGCAATAGGCAACCTTAAGCTACAAGAATCTAAAGCAGATTGAAGATATCCTATTTTTCTTTCCATGACATGATGCATGCGATACGACATTGAATCTAGGCTAGATCTTATTGCGTCAGCAGACGCAGATACCGCCTCTGCAGCAGCTGTAGGAGTAGATGCTCGTAAATCTGCAGCCATATCAACAATTGAAGTATCAGGTTCGTGTCCTATACCAGTCACAATGGGAACATCTAAAGAAGCTATGGTTCGGACAAGCATTTCATCATTGAAAGGCATTAAATCTTCAAATGAACCACCGCCTCTAACCAGCAATATAACATCTACGTGCTTATCAGCGATTAGCTTCAATGCGCAAGCTATTTCACTTGGAGCAGTATTTCCCTCAACAGGAACACCGGCAAATAATACTTTTGAAAGCGGTAGGCGTCTTCTAAGGGTTCGCAACACATCGTGAACCGCCGCACCTCTAGGTGACGTAACAAGACCTATTCGCTCGGGAATTGCTGGAATAACCTTCTTGCGGCTAGAATCAAAAAGACCTTCTGCTTTTAGTCGTGCCGCTAAATTTGCAACCTGCATCCGAAGCATACCTTCACCAGCTAAAGATATGCTAAATACATCAAAGTTCATTCGACCTTTAGCTGCATACAGAGTAAATCTTCCCGATAGTTCAACCATGGCTCCAACATTAAGCTGAACACCTGATGCAGAATAGCGATTATTCCACATCATGCACGGAAGCGAAGATTTCTCATCTTTTATAGTGAAATAAACCGCTTTGTATCTGGCGTTAATTGAAACTTCGGATACTTCACCAAGGATATTTATTACAACGCCTTCTAAAGCGCTTTTAGCAAGCCCCATAGCAGCCGATACACTTAGCGCATTTGATTTACCTTCGTTTTGCTCCATAATTCTTGCGCCAATTGACTATTCGCGATTTTGACCCAACAGCCAAAGTAACTGCAAAATAGATGTTAATGCAGCAGCTAAATATGTTAGAGCACATGCACGCAAAACATCAAAGGCACCTTTTTGCTCTGCCGCAGGCAAACCGATAGTGCCCATATAAACCATGGCGCGTCTGGAAGCATTAAATTCTACTGGCAAAGTTACAAGCTGAAATAAAACTACCACGGCATACATTATGATTGCCACCCAAACAAGACCGACAATATTCAAAAAGATACCTAAGATAAGTATAAATATCCAAGCATTAGACGCTAAGTTAACAGCTGGCACAATAGATGTTCTAACCTTCATGGGAGTGTAATCTGCGGCATATTGGCACGCATGCCCAACCTCATGACATGCAGTTGCGGTAGCTGTAACACTACTGCCAGAATATGCCTCTGGCGACAGAGTTACCGAGTTGGTTCTAGGATCAAAAAAGTCTTGACCTGCTCCACCTTGGCGCACTTCGACCCCCTGTATTCCGTAATAACTAAGCATCTGACGTGCCGCCTGAGCCCCTGTTAAACCGTTCTGAACACGAACTTTAGAATACTGGCGCAATTTGGAATTTACATAAGCCTGAGCCCCAAGCCCGATAGCCAAAGTAACCACTATCAGCATTAAATAACTATAGTCCATTACTACTTATCCCTTCTCTAGTTTTGAAAAGATATTAACATACAAAAGTTCGATATCAATATTGCAAACTTAGACTTTAAGAAACGGTTACTTAATCAACTTCAATTCGCTTGATTTGTCTACAACAAGTTCTCCGTTGCAAAGACGCATAGACATCTTTCCATCTAATAGCGCTATAAGCTCATCCCCCACAAGTTCGCGCCTCCACCCTTTCATAACTTCAGAATGCTCTGTGTGCCCTCGGGCAACAAGCGACAAATCGCTATGTGAGGCAAGCGTCTGCATAGCTATTTCATTTTCCTTCGCACGAAGTCTTACCAGTGCCTGCATCAAGTCTAGCGCAGCATCTACATTTGGTTCGTTGTGCTGAGAAGCGTACAGTTGGGGCAGTTCGTCTTCTGGAATTTTCATCGCTTTATTTATGCACGCAACAACATCTCTCGCATCGCGCGTAGATACGTGTTGCTTAACGCCGCGCACCATGAAAAGTTCATTAATATTAGTAGCTTCACGCTTGCAAGCCTCTACAATCTCTTCATCGCCCATAACCCATTTTCTTGGAATGTTACGTTTCCTAGCTGTTATCTCGCGCCAAGCAGCAACCTCTCTGGCAGCTGCAAGCTGCGTTCCTGAAAGTTGGTTTACTCTTTTTAATCGAATATAGCGCGCGTACGGGTCTACTTTGTATTTTTCTGGGTCGGCAAGTTCTTGAAAATCGGCATCTAACCAATGCAGTCTACCCTTTTCTTCCAACAAAGCGCGCATGCTTTCATATAGGCGCGGAAGATACGCAACATCATCAGCTGCATAACGTATTTGAGAATCGGTTAATGGGCGCTTCGCCCAGTCGGTATAAGAATCTCGCTTTTTAAGCCTAACCCCACACATTGTATGCACAAGAGAACCAAAACCAACCTGATGCGACTGCCCCAACAGTGCAGCCGCAATTTGCGTATCGAATAAAGGCCACGGCGAGCATCCTACCTCGCGCAGTAGTATTTCAATATCTTGGCTGCCAGCATGAAAAAGCTTCATAATGTCTTCATTGCTTAATAGCGGTTTGAGTACGCTAAGTTCTCCGCATGTAAATGGGTCTACTATTGCTATTTCGCTATCTGTCGCCAATTGCATCAGGCAAAGTTTCGGATAATAAGACTTTTCGCGCATAAATTCTGTATCTATTGCAAGAACACTAGATTTAGACGCTCTTTCCGCAAAATCAATTAGCTGTTTTTGGTTAGAAATATAGAGCAAAACAAACCTTTCGCTTAATGCATTAATGTACTATGTGTTAGTAACATCTTATCAAGAAGGGAAATTGAAGTGAAATTACTCGTTGTTAACAATACGGCATCGGGCTTAGGAGACTTATCAGTTTTCGATTTTTGCCGCGCATTTGCCGAAGATGGCGACGAGATTATCATTAGAACAACAAACGGAACAAGCGATTTGCGCACGTTTCTAGGAGATGCTGATAAGTTCGACTGCGTTGTAGCTGCAGGAGGCGACGGTACTGTTTCTTCAGTAGCTTACATGTTGGCTAATACAGGCATCCCAATTCTTCCTTATCCTGCAGGAACAGCCAACTTACTTGCCATGAATCTAGCATCGCCAAGCGATATTCACGAGTTTGTAAAAATGGCACGTCAAATGAATACTATGGAATTTGACTTTGGTGAAATTGAACTTAGCGACGGTCAGCGTTTCGGTTTCGCGCTAATAGCCGGTGCCGGATATGATGCCACCATAATGAAATCTGCTGAATTCGGCAAAAAACTCTTAGGTCCTGTGGCATATTTCACATCCGCTTTTGCAAACGCAACTCCCCAGTATTCGCAGTTTGAACTTACCATTGACAATGAAACGATTCACACAAGCGGCGTTGGTGTACTTATCATCAACTTCTCAAAAATACAATTTGACATATCTTTAGTACATCAAAACGAACCGCGCGATGGCGCTTTTGACGTAGTGGTCTTTCATACAAAAGATGCGTTTGGCTTAATCCCGGCTTTATTTGCCGCAATCTTAGATCGCAATGGCGAATTTCCAGAGCGCACAGACGCTTTAGAAGTTTACAGAGGTACCACGATAGAGGTAAAAGCCAATCCGTCTTTACTCGTGCAGTATGATGGAGAAGTTACCAGCACAAATACGCCATTTAAAGTTCGCATGATGCCAGCTGCAGCTACATTTGTAGTATCAGATGAATGCTTGAAGCTTTATTCCTGATTCGCAGCAGAATTGTCCTTGCACTGCTGTAGTCTGTAGGCGCGCACATTAGAGTTATAGCGCATTTGAATAAGTTCCAAAACAATTGCAAACACCATTGCAAAATAAACCATCAGTTTCTCTAGGTGCATGTCAAGCACTTCTATTCCCGTAGTAATTCCGCAGGAATCTAGCACCAACAACACACCAATAGCCGCTATAAATACAAGTGCCAGTATCTTCATTTCTACATTCTTATTAATGAAATCAGATATTGGATCAATAAAGACCATCATTACTACAATCGCAATAATGACTGCCAAAATCATTACTATAAGGTGCTCAGCTAAACCTACCGCAGTAATAACAGAGTCTATAGAAAAGACAATGTCCATAATCATTATTGTTCCTATTGCCTGCGGCAATGATATGAGATGAGCTTGCTTGTGTTCTTTAGATGTTTGCGCCTTTAGCTCGGTCAATTGCAACATATCTAGAAGTTCCCGAATACCTTTATATATTAAGTAAGCGCCACCAGCCAACATAACAATATCGCGTATTGTAAATTCGTGCACAAACGCACCAATGTTAACCGTAAACAGCCCATATGTCATATGAACAAGCCAACTAGCGAAGCATAAAAACAGCACGCGCATAATTAACGCACCAGCAAGCCCCAACTTCCTGCCAATGTGGCGCTTTTCAGGAGCTAGACGGTTCGTTGTTATAGAAATGAAGACAATATTATCTACACCTAGTACGATTTCTAGGAAAGTCAGCGTAAGAAGACTGATCCATGCTTCGGGGGTTGTAAATATGCTTAAATCCATGATGCTTAGGCTAACAGAGTGAGACTTTCTGTGCAATGGTATAATCTGCCTTCGATACCCAATTGTTTAGGAGCGTAGGAGCGCGTATGCCTAGCGGGCCAGAAACCGACATGCCAAACCATAAATCCAGCATAACGGAAGATACTACTCAACTACCAGATACGTTTATCCCCACAAATCGAGCGCCTAAGATTACGAACAGTTACAAAGCTCCAAATAAAAATATTTCTGATGATGGAAAAATTTACTATCTAAGTGGCGAGGCTCTTGAAAGACCAATTTTGCCGCCTAAAAAAATTGTAAGAGCATCATTAATTTTGATTATTATCGCTGCTGTGATTGGCGGTATATTTCTCTTCATTTATCTGGATGGAGTATTTAACGCTCCTTTGCGCGAACAACAAAAGCTAGAAGAAAATATTCAAAAAGAAGTTGACTTAGGTTTACCGAATCTACAAACGCTCGTTTCACTAGATGATGCTTCAATTCTTGCAAAACTCCAAGAAAGCGGCGCAACACTATATGAAAAAGTACCCGTTGGTTCAGAAAAACCTTTTGAAGTTATAAAACTTCCAGCTGATGTAGCACTTGCCGATGCCGCAGCGTTATATCTTCAGGGAATATCATCGCTGTCGGCATCTGAAGCAGCACTTCTTTTAAACGGTTCATGGGATCTAACGGTGAACCGCGAAAAAGGTATAAACATGGGAATTCATTATGCCGATTTCAAGTCTGGAACCATTGAGCAGGCTATAAGTGAAGCTGCCCACAGTCAAGAGTTTGACACTAATGGAAATATTGATTCCGGCGAAGACTCGTCAGGAAACACATATATATCCGGTGCTACAGACATAGACGGCAAGTCTTACTCGTGGCGTGTGTCAGCCGTGCCGCTTTCAGCAGTTTACAGTCAACCGGGACTACCCGAAAATGCAATTTATGTAGGAATTAGGATTTACTCGTAATTGGAGGCGACGCCCGGATTCGAACCGGGGATGAAGGCTTTGCAGGCCTCTGCCTTACCACTTGGCCACGTCGCCAATTCAGTCTTTAGAAAAAGGGCCGGCCATTCTCTGACCGGCCTCGTGTTTCTAATGGAGCGGACAACGGGGTTCGAACCCGCGACCCCCACCTTGGCAAGGTGGTGCTCTACCAGCTGAGCCATGTCCGCGTCGCAAGCGTAAATGATACTAAAACGCTTCATTGCATGCAAGAGGTAAATGGTGGGCGGTACAAGATTTGAACTTGTGACCCCTACCGTGTCAAGGTAGTGCTCTCCCCCTGAGCTAACCGCCCGTCTAAGTGCCTCTGACGTGCAACGGTTCGATATATTAACAGATGATTTGCCTATGCGAAAGAAAAAATTTGTATCGGCTTAGAAACTAGCGTCTATAACACGTCATCGTCATATCCATATGGTTCTACATGTATAAGAACCTCAACTAAGCTAGGAAAAGCATCTTTCAATTTGCTTTCTAGCTTGTCACCTAATCTGTGCGCTTCTAATACAGTCATTTGCGGATCTACCAAAAGATGCAAATCGCAATAAACTTCCGCCTCTGTCCCTCGCGATCTGACAGCATGCACATCTACTACGCCGGGGATTTCTTTTGCCATTTCCAAAATGCGTTCCTTTGGAATTTGCGAATGATCGGAAAGTGGTCGAAGAGAACTGCGAAATACACTTATTGCCGAAATAACTATAAATACGGTAACAACAAGAGCCATTATAGGATCGGCTATAGGAAACCCAGCCTGTACCAAAACAAGCCCGACAATTACTCCAATAGACGTTAAAACATCCGATAAAGTATGCATAGCATCAGCTGCCAAAATTGAACTAGAGAAACGCTTTGCACACTTTCGCTCATATGTGGTGACACACAAATTTACAACTAATGTTATTCCCATTACCGTATACGACATAGGAGTTATTGTTGCGACATACACACCTGAAAATATGCGTTCTATGGCACCTGAACCTACTTCAAAAGCAGCAATAATCAAAAAACATCCTATAACAAGCGAAGCAAACAATTCGAATTTGGAATGCCCATATGGATGTGTGCTGTCAGCCGGACGCCCAGCAATAAAAATACCTATTAACCCAACAACGTTGCCTAAAGAATCTATAAGTGAGTGTATGCCGTCAGCGCTCATAGACATAGATTGAGACATAATGCCCCATAATAGTTTCGCTAACGCCACAACAACATTTAAAACAAAAACAACAGCAAGCACTCGAGCCACAGAACGTGCATGTGAATTTGTATGCAATAAGTTCGTCTGCAACATTCGTCCCAATCTTCAAAACCTGCATATATAAAAAAGCCACCCGAAGGCGGCTTGAAATTTCTTGGTGTCGGAGGCGGGATTTGAACCCGCACACCCGATATGTGGGCACCAGCACCTCAAGCTGGCGTGTCTGCCATTCCACCACTCCGACACGTATTCCGCGAATGCTTGACTATTCTAGCAGATGCACGGACGCGGACAACCGGCAACTGCGCGAAAAACTATCCTTGGCTTATAGTGCCGTGAGGAAAGATAATCATAAGCACCAGAAGAGACAGCATAAAAACTATTGCACATATAATAGTTATGCGGTCTAAGTTCTTTTCTATGATGCTAGTACCCGTCTGGGTTGAATACATAGAACTTGCAATAGCATCCGATATGCCAGTTCCCTTTCCTGAATGCATAAGAATAAATATGACTAAGCCTACTCCGGAGAGTACGAGCAAAATCAAAAATATGATTACCAATGGAGTCAAAACGTCACGTCCTTTTTGTTTACGTTTCTAGTACGCAAAACTGAAATTATAGCGATTGATATCCTATCAAGCAAGCAAATTCGATCCTGTCATCACAGACGGCACGGCAAGCCCTATAGCAGACAACAAAGTAGGGGCTATATCTGCCAGCTTTCCTTCTGTTTTTTGAAGGTCTAAGTTAGAACCCGTCTCATCGACCAATATAAAAGGAACAGGAGCCGTAGTATGTGCCGTGTGAGGAGAGCCATCCTTAGCTATCATAACATCGGCATTGCCATGATCTGCGGTAACAAAGGCTATACCACCTTTGCGCCCTATAGCATCAAGCACCTTTCCAACCCCGCCGTCAACCGCCTCAACTGCAGCTATCGCAGCAGGTATAACGCCTGTATGTCCGACCATATCGCAATTTGCAAAGTTCACAATGTAAACATCAGCTAAATCGGAATTAATAGCATCCACAAGTTTATTTGTAACCTCTGGTTCACTCATTTCTGGCTGCAAATCGTATGTTGTCACTTTTGGACTGTTCACCAAAATGCGTTCCTCTGCGCACTTAGGCTCTTCTTTTCCCCCGTTAAGGAAGAAAGTAACATGCGCATATTTTTCAGTTTCTGCAATGTGTAACTGCTTTAATCCTAAATCGGCTAGAACATCAGCGAGAACATTTTCCGGGAACGTCTTTGGGAAAGCGACAGGAGCCGCTATGTCAGGATCGTATTCCGTAAGACAAACAAACTCTACATTTGGATTGCAAGCCCTATCAAATCCGGAAAAATCTTCATCTACAATAGCGCGAGTAATTTGGCGTGCCCTGTCGGGTCGGAAATTGAAGAAAATAACAGAATCTCCATCGCGCATGCCGCGATCGTTTAAAGCAACTGGCACTACAAATTCATCGGTAACAGAATTTGCATACGAGCGCTCTACCACTTCAACAGGATCAATATTTTCTGCATCTGCTGCACATACAATTGCATTGTAGGCTTTCTCTATGCGCTCCCAACGATTATCTCTGTCCATTGCATAGTATCGCCCCTCAATACTTGCTATGCGCATTTCACATGCACCGTCGTATTCAAGCGCTAGTTCGTCAATCTTACTTTGCAGTTTGCGAACATAGCCAGATCCGCTTTCCGGGGGCACATCTCTGCCATCAAGAAAACAGTGAATAAAAACACGCGGTACTCCGAATTCCGCAGCTGCTTTCAACAATGAGTAAAGATGCGAATTTGAAGAATGCACTCCCCCATCGCTTAAAAGACCCATCATATGAACGACACCATTGTTGTTTTTTGCACCTGCAAAAGCACTTTGAATAACAGAATTAGATGCCAGCGAACCGTCTTCGCAAGCGTTATCAATGCGAGTAAGTTCTTGGTGAACTATGCGTCCAGCACCAATGTTTAGATGCCCTACTTCTGAATTACCCATCTGACCAGCAGGAAGCCCAACTGCATTTCCAGAGGCTTGAAGAGTAGTCCATGGACGGCTGGCAAAAAGGCTATCTAAAACCGGAGTATTGGCAAGCGAAATAGCGTTACCGTCTCCCTCAGCAGATAGCCCAAAGCCATCCATTATTATTAAACACGCCGGTAAGCGCAAATTTTCCCTACTAATAGAACATGTCATTTACAGCGCTTCTTTCACGATAGATATAAACGATTTCGCCTTCAAAGAAGCACCGCCTATAAGACCGCCGTCTATGTCGGGCTGCGCCAACAACAGATTTGCGTTGCCTTCATTCATAGAGCCACCGTAAAGAATTCTCATGCCTTGCGCACACTCGTCTGTAAACATGTCACTTAATGTTGATCTAATGGCTGCGCAAACTTCCTGAGCCTGCTCAGGCGTGGCTGTTCTGCCACTACCAATAGCCCAAACAGGCTCATAAGCAACTACAGCATTTTTAACATCGCTTTGGTTAAGCCCCGCAAAAGCAGCTTTCACCTGTGCGGTAATAAATTCAATATATGTGCCTTCATCGCGCACAGCTAGCGATTCGCCTACGCACACTATGGGGTTAATAGGGTCAACGTGCTCACCTATCAAAGCCTTAACTTTTGCATTGACATCTTCATTTGTTTCGCCAAGTAAATTCCTACGCTCCGAATGACCAACAATGCAATATTTACAGCCAATCTCACGCAACATATTTACCGATATTTCACCAGTATATGCGCCACTGGGCTCCCAATAAACATTTTGCGCACCAACTGCAACCTTAAGACGATCAAACTCAAAAACCGTAAGAACTGGTTTTAAGTCTATATAAGGAGGGCAAACCGCAACATCTACATTGTCAAGCCAGTCTCTGTCGAATTCGTTTGAAATCTCCTGAGCAAGCACTACGGCTTCGCTAATAGTATTATTCATCTTCCAATTTCCGGCAATGAGCGGTTTGCGTGTCATTTTGACTCCTATCGTCTAAGGGCTTCTACGCCCGGTAAAGCCTCTCCTTGTACTAATTCCATAGAAGCGCCGCCACCTGTAGATATAAACGTCATTTTATCTGCCAAGTTAAATTTGTTTACAGCAGCCACAGAATCGCCGCCGCCAATTATTGTATCTGCCAAAGCATTGTCAGCAACCGCTTGCGCTACAGCTTTTGTTCCCGCAGCAAAGGGTTCCATTTCAAAAACACCCATTGGACCATTCCAAAATACGCTACTTGCTTGTGCTATGGCTTCAGAATACACACGAGATGTAACAGGTCCTATATCTAGTCCCATCATATCGCTTGGAATATCATCCACTGAAACAACTTCACACTCAGCGTTCTCATCAATTGCGCCTGCAGCAACTACATCTTGCGGAAGAAGAAGCTGCACGCCATTGGTTTTGGCTTTTTCTATCATCTGAGCGGCTCGGTCTACCCAATCATCTTCTTTAAGAGAGGCACCAACATCTTTGCCCTGAGCGAGCAAGAACGTAAAGCACATCGCGCCGCCAATTATTAAAGTATCAGCTTTGTCTAAAAGCGAATCTATAACTTTTATCTTGTCGGATACTTTAGAGCCCCCAAGTATCGCCACAAAGGGACGTTTGGGAGCATCTAACATACCAGTTATGGTTTCCACTTCCTTCTGCATAAGATAACCAGCGTATGCAGGAAGCAATTTTGCAACACCTGCTGTGGAAGCATGTGCTCTGTGCGCAGTACCAAATGCGTCATTTACATACACATCAGCCAAATTGGCAAGTTCTCTACAAAAATCGGCATCGTTGCTTTTTTCTCTAGAATCAAAGCGTAAATTCTCAAGAACTAACACGTTGCCATCTTTTAGAGCAGCCGCTTTTTCTTTAGCCTCGCTACCCACAGTGTCGCTAGCAAACACAACCGGCATAGCCAAAATTTCAGACAAGCGCTGCGCAGCTGGCTTCAAAGAAAAATCAGCCTCAAAGCCTTTACCCTTCGGTCTGCCCAGATGACTTACCAAAATAACACGAGCGCGACTATCAATAAGTTTTTGTATAGTGGGAAGCGCAGCACGAATTCTCGTGTCGTCGGTCACTTCGCCATCTTTTAGCGGAACGTTAAAGTCAACGCGCACAAGAACCTTTTTACCCGCCAAATCAGCATCATCAATGCTTTTAATATCAGCCATATTAACCTTTCATCTATTTTGCAAGACTGGCTTCACACCGCAAGTTATTACAGCATTATTTTGGCTAAGTCTTTTACGCGGTTGGAATAACCCCATTCATTATCGTACCAGCTGATGCACTTGACGAAATTGCCTTTCTCACCAAGCACCATCGTAAGCTTAGAATCGAATATAGATGAGGAAGAATTTCCAACTATATCAATAGAAACAATCGGATCTTCCATGTACTCCAAAATGCCCTTCATAGGACCTTCTGCTGCAGCTTTCATAGCGGCGTTTATTTCGTCGATAGTAACTTCACGCTCTAGCTCTACTGTTAAATCTACCATTGAGCCATCAGGCGTTGGAACGCGGGTAGCAAAACCATCCAACTTGCCTTTAAGCTGCGGAAGAACCAACGCTACCGCGCGTGCGGCTCCTGTAGTAGTAGGAATCATCGACATAGACGCTGCGCGCGCACGGCGCAAATCTTTGTGAGGAAGATCCAAAATTTTCTGGTCGTTGGTATATGCGTGTATCGTGTTCATAAAACCACGCTTAATTCCAAAATTATCAACTAGTACCTTTGCGAAAGGTGCCAAGCAATTTGTTGTGCATGAAGCGTTTGAAACAATGTTGTGCGCAGCTTTATCGTAGGTATCATCGTTTACGCCCATAACTATTGTGGCATCCACATTTTTGCCGGGCGCTGAAATAATAACCTTCTTAGCACCGGCTTCAAGGTGGGCCTTGGCTTTTTCACCATCGGTAAAGAAACCGGTTGACTCAACTACGATTTCTACACCCAATTCACCCCATGGCAAGTCTGCTGGATTGCGCTCGGAAAGAACCTTAACTTTGTTGCCATCGGCAATAAAGCCATCTTCTACTACCTCAACCTTGTCAAAAAAACGACGGTGCACCGAGTCGTATTTCAGCAAGTGTGCCATTGTAGGAATGTCACCAAGGTCGTTCACCGCCACAACCTCTAGATCGGGATCGTTTGCCATTGCGCGAAATACGAGACGCCCGATTCTACCGAAGCCATTGATGCCGACTTTCGTTGCCATGTTTGTTCTCCTTTACGACTTTGCGGCTTAATGCCGCATACGAACATGTAAAAGATATTACCACGCTGTTTTTGTTAACCATACCTTTATTGGCAAACAGTTGGGAATGCGGCTATCTTAATCTTCTAGTTCTTTAGCCATTTGCTCAATACGGCGCATCCTATGATTTATCGCCGATTTTGAAAGAGGTGGGTTTGCAAAAGCCCCAAGTTCTTTCATGGAAGAATCTGGATGACGAACGCGAAGTTTAATAAATTCCTGTAAAGCAGGTGGAAGCGATTTCATACCATAGTGCTCAACAACACGAGCTATACTCATCAGCTGCCCCACAGCCGCACTAGATGCTTTCTGCTGGTTCGCTAATTCGGCATTTATTTGCCTATTTACATCGTTGCGCACGGATTTAACCACCCGTTCTTGCTCAAGACTTAGCGCCGCATGATGAGCGCCTGTAAATGCAAGAAATTCTAGAATTGCACTTCCACTTTTCAGGTACACCATATACGAGCTGCGACGCTGCATTATGCGAGCTTTTATGCCCTTTTCACCCATAATGCGCACAAGACCTTTTGCAAGATCTTCGCTTTCTACAATAATTTCAAAATGGAAATCGCTTTTAGGGTTTGATATGAAGCCAGAACCCAAAAACGCACCTCGCAGATACGCCGCTGCGCAGCATTGTTTTGCTATAAGAGAAGAGTTTATTCCTAACTGCAACCCGCCATCATCTGATATAACACCCATATCCTTAAGAGCTGCTGCCAATCCAGCCTGAGCGGGTATTTCTATCAAGTAATTCGGAGTTTTATGCAAAACAGAGCGCCGCACTGTCAATTCGGTACGCAATTTGTATATGTTATGAATTAGGCGGATTACCAAACGTGCCACCGATGGAGCATCGGTGGCAATTTCCACACGATATCTACCGGGACCGCTTACAAAAAGAGTGCCCTCTATACGCACCAAGGCAGCTAATGTTGCTTTATCGCAATGAGAACATACGGGCTCTATGTGCGCTAATTCGTCGCGTACATCTGAAGTAAACGACATTTATAACGTCTTTCTCGCATGCATTAGGCGCAAAACTTGCAAGAATGCGTCCCTAAGTGCCGAAGGCGAATGCCATGTAGGGTGCTCAAAGTCGGCTAAATCGCGCGCTATTACTATCGGACCAAGCGATTGTATTTCTTGCATATCGTGATACGTTATGTGTACCGGACGTACAAGACCGCGGCGGGTTTTTGCTTTTAAGTTGCTTCGGTCTTCAAATTGCTCACTGGATACAACGCCCAATGTATCCTGCGTCTTTGGTGGCTCTAGCGGACGCGGCGTATGGACTAACACATAGTCAAGCAAGCCACCCATTCCATGATCTAGCAACGATGCAACATGTTCATAAGCTGTTAATCCCCAAGTTTCTCCCTGCATATCAGCCAATGAACACACAAAAAGAGTGCTGCCTTTTGAACGACGTATAGCATCGGTTATTCCGGGAACAAGCAAATTTGGAATAATGGAGGTGAATAAAGAACCCGGTCCTAGAACTATTAAGTCGGCATTTTCTATTGCCTGAAGCGCCGGAGTATATGCGCAAATTTCACAGCCATTCTGACCGTGGATATTAACTTTTTCAAGAGCGGTACGTGAATGGCACGCAACCGCCTGCCCATCAAGACGGCGACCATCGCGCGTTACGGCAGACAAAGTTACATGATCTAAAGTTGAGGGATACACATGCCCTTGCGCACCCACCAAAGTTTCACATATAGATATAGCATCTGGAAACGACCCACACGCATCTTCAAGCGCAGCTAAGATTAAGTTTCCCAAAGCGTGATCGTCGGCAATGCTTAACCTATATTTGAACGCCCGAACAAATGGATCTAGCGGATTACCGGCAAAAGCTGTAATACATTTCCGAATATCTCCGGGAGGCGTTACATCAGCCTTTTCCCGCAGCAAGCCGGTAGAGCCACCGTCATCCGCCATTGCAACTACAGCACTAGTGTCTATCCCCATAGAAAGAAGTGTGCGAATAGACATTGGCGCACCTGTACCACCGCCTATAACAACAGCCTTTACAGGTCTTTCTAGCATCTCGGTAACATCTAGCGTCTCAAAGTCGCCACGAAGATTAAATGCGGATGTAGCTGATGGATCTATGTTGAAAGGTTTTTTCAATATATCACCTTTAGTTTTGTCTACACAGCAGCGTGCACATCAGGAGTTTCAGTGGAATAATCAGCTCTACCGCCACGCTCTGCCAGTTTCAAATCTCTGTGCGCAACAGATACCCTATATCCCTTCGACTTCAGATAATCGCCAGTAGATTCAGCAAGCGCAACAGAGCGATGTTGACCTCCGGTACAACCTACCCCAATAGCTAACTGTTGCTTTCCCTCAGCAACATATCCGGGCATCAATACGTCTAACAAACTGTGCCAGCGCTTCTTAAATTCTATTGTTTCATCGCGAAGCATAACAAAATCGCGCACAGGTTCATCTAGGCCAGTTAACCCTCGCAAATCTGGATCGTAATACGGATTCGGAAGGAAACGTACATCCATCACTACATCGGCATCGACTGGAGCTCCGTGCTTAAAGCCAAACGAATAAACAGTAACAGCTAAACCTCTACGTTCGTCGCCCTTCGCAAAAAGCTGTCTTATTGTATCGCGCAAAGCAGATGGCATCATATCCGTTGTATTAATAACAGTATCGGACATGCTGCGCAACCTCATAAGAAGGGTGCGCTCTAGCTGAATACCTTGAGCTATTGTTGTGCCATCGCTACACAGCGGATGACGACGGCGACTTGATTTATATCTAGCGACTAACTTTTCATCATCAGCATCTAAAAATATAACGTGTAAATTGATACCCTTGTTCTTCAGGGCAATCAGTTCATCTGTTAGCGATCCGAAATAATCTCCATTACGAGCATCGCAAACAACTGCTAAGCGATTAGGCCCATCATCGGAATTACAGCGCATATCAACTAAATTTTCTATAAGACTAGACGGCAAGTTGTCAACGCAGAAAAAACCTAAGTCTTCAAAAACATGCATCGCTTCGGTGCGTCCAGCACCGCTCATCCCTGTTACAACAACAAGCTCTGGCATGAGTTCTAAGTCTAGGATCTCATTCTTGTCACTCATTTTTACTCCTAAGCTCACATACCTCAAGACTGAACATTATACTGCGTCAGCACCAAATAGAGTTCTTCTGCCACTTCACCGGGAAGCACTCCTGCCTCTTTAATATCTTCCAAAGAAGCGCTTCTAAGATTACGAAAAGACTTAAAATGCTTCAATAACGCTTTCTTACGAACAGGACCTAATCCTGCCACATCATCTAATATCGATGCTGTCATTCCTTTACCGCGAAGTTCACGGTGAAATGTGATTGCAAATCTGTGAGCCTCATCACGTACCTGTTTCACAAGATAAAGAGAAGCTGAACCTCCCGGAAGAACTACAGGACCACTATCTTGCCACGGCACAAAAAGCTCTTCGTCGCGCTTGGCAAGACCGACTAACGGTATATCGTCTATTCCCATTTCTTCAAACATTTGAATAGCAGCACTTAATTGCGGTTTACCACCATCCAAAATTACCAGATCGGGCTTACTGCCAAATCGTTTGTCAGCCATACGACGCGCAGAATAACGGCGGCTCACAACTTCTTGCATGCTTAAAAAATCGTTCGCTTCATCTAACGGGGTTTTTATTTTAAAGCGCCTGTACTGGTTTTTGTCAGGCTTACCACCAGTAAACACCACCATTGAAGCTACCGTATATGAACCATGAATTGTAGAAATGTCGAAGCATTCTATGCGCATAGGTGGCGCATCTAGGGCAAGCGCACTTTCCAGTTGCAAAAGTGCTGTATTTATGCGCTTATCATCATAGTTTGTACGAACTTTATATCGCATAAGCGTATGCTTGGCGTTAGTTTCCGCCATTTCAATTAGCGCTAATTTTTCGCCACGTTTAGGACTAAAAAAGTGAACCTTAGCACCATGCGCAGATGCAAGTTTTTCACTAAGCCAACCTTCCATAACATCTGAATCTTCTGGCATATCCCTAAGTATTACCTCATGCGGAATAGACTCCGTAGCATCGTAGTAGCGCAAAAGGAAATTGTGCTGAAGGTCTGAATCGAACACATCGCTGCCGCGGTTTAAGATGAACTCGTTTGAGTTAATTATGCGCCCTTCTCGAACAATTAAAGCGTGTACACCAGCTATTGTTTCCTCACGATAAAAGCCAAATACATCGGCATCTAAGTTATGTGAAGACACAGCATGCTGTTTGTCATTCAAAGAGCGTATTGTGTCAATTCTATCTTTTGTGCGTGCAGCGCGCTCAAAGTCAAGATCGGCAGCTGCCTCGCGCATTTCGCTTTCTAAATTATCGATAAATTCAGTCCTCTGACCTGCCAGAAAACGCTCAATTGCATGCACGTTTTCCCTGTATTTTTCAGGTGTTATATGCCCGCAACAAGCGCCCGGTCCAAGCCCCACGTGCGCATCGAAACAAGGACGCGCATCTGCTGTTGATGCAAGAAACTCCTTGTATTGTGTTTCGCAGACATCTTCTGACACCTTAGTTTTTTTGTCTAAGAATTTATGCAGTCTTCTGTTCAAAGATCGCCATTCGGCACATGAAGCACTACATAAAGGAACCACGCGTCTGGAAATGTCTACCAACCTGCGCGCCGCCCGACTATCGGTATAGGGTCCAAAATATCGCGTGTCGTTTCTATGTTTTTCTCTGGTGTATTTGATAGCAGGAAATACATCACCTTTGGTTATGGCAATAAATGGATAGCTTTTATCGTCTTTAAAATCGGCGTTATAGAAAGGTTCGTGCTCGTTTATTAAGTTCTTCTCCAGAACAAGAGATTCATGTTCATTTGAAACTACAATATATTCAAACGAATCTATCTGCTCTACCAAAAGTGGAATTTTTGCACGTTCATCTTGGAAATTAACATATTGACGCATCCGAGCGCGAAGCTGCTTCGCCTTACCAACATATAAAACTTCGCCCTCTTTGTTCTTCCATAAATAAACACCCGGAAGCGTAGGAACATTACAAAGCTCTCGCTTAATGCGCGCAAGCTTTTCTTCTTGTGTTTCAAATGTGTTGTCGCTCATAAAACGATGTTATCACAGGCTTATGCATAAGGGATATATCGTTTAACCTAACCTAGACCGCAAACTTATTGAACATCTTTTTGTGCATGAATAAGGACATTTTCAATAGCCGGCAAGTCAGCTTTATTGAATTGATATGAGACAATCTGCGGCTGAGAAAAGTCTGCTATATCGCTTTGCTCCACACGTATAAAATCGGCAGAAACTTCACTATAGCCAGAGCTAAGCAGCGCAAAGGCATAGCATTGCGCTTGCAAGAGATGCTTCTCATGCAAATGCGCAGATGATTCATCCGCCATACCGCCGGTTTTGTAATCTATCAAATGTGCATCTTCATCCGAATGCGCTAGTCCATCTATTTCGCCTACTAAGTAAAACTTTTCTTCCCCGCTGCCTACAGCAACGCAAAAAGGAACTTCGGCAGCAATGTTTTCATACGAGAAAAATTCACTGGCTTTTTTACTTTTAAGCCATCGAGAAATAGATGATTCCAATCTAGCTTTTTGAGCATCAGAGAGGTTGCATATTCTTTCTTGAGCGCAAATATCGCTAGCTTCTGGAAAAACTGGTGCCAAAGTATGCGAAGCAGAAGCGCGCTCTATAGACTGCTGTGCCAGCCTATGAAAAGCCGTCCCTAAATCTGTTGCTTTATCAGCATCAACTACGCAAGTGCCAGCATCCTTATCAGTCTCACACAAATCCGATGAAGTGGTTTCTTTAAGCGCGTCGGTATGCAACGCGCTAGAAAGCGATGTATACGAATACATCCCAGATCGAGAACTACCAGAAGATAGCCGAGGTACAGGATATTCCAAATTGCGTATAGGAATTTCAAATGCTGCTTCAGCGCATTTATCAAGCGCAGAATCTTCTTCAAAAGAATTGTTGTTTTCAGCATCTTCCTCAGAGGTAGACGCATTACTAGAAGGCAAATACGTAAATGAAACTTTTGCAGGTGTGCTGCCGCCAAAATCGACCATAGAAACGGAACCTGCACAATCTAGTTGCCACAAAAAAGCACGATACACCCCTCTAGCTAAAACATTGTTATCGTAGCCATTTTTCGGATCTCCCTGCATCTTCAAAGATAAAAATATTGACTTGACAGCGCGCGTAAGCCCAACATAAAGCAACCGCTTCGATTCAGATTCAACCTGCTCAGTCATATATCCACTAAGGGCTGCAAATATGTCTTGTATGGTCATATTTTCAAACGAACGTCTACTATCTGGCGCTGGACGGAACTTTTTCAAAGCTTTTATTCTAGTTGCCGCATCTCCCCAAGATTTTGCTTTACCGCAGACATACGTATTGTCTTCTATGTTTTCCACCACAAAAGCTGCTTCAGAAATTCTGCGATTGTTAAGCTCTGCCACAGCGACATGTGGAAATTCAAGACCTTTCGAACCATGAATCGTCATTATGGTTACATAGTTGCCATCAATAGGCGCTAAAAGACCGGGTGTTTCTTTCTCTAACCTAAGATGCTCAATATAGCGCCGCGACACTTCCGCAATTCCGCACGATTCTTTTTGAAGTATCTCGATTAATCGACAAGCCTTTTCAAAATTACCCGCTGCGGCAAGACCTTCTACACCTTCGCGTTGCAATCTGTCTAACAACCCACAGCTAAGCAACAATCTGCGCATAGCATATGACACATTTCCGCTTTGTGCCTCTTCCATAAATTCTTTCAGACAGCACCTAGCGCAATTCAGCGCTGTTAAATCGCTTTCAGAAAGCAAGTTTGATAATTCTTTATCCGGCGCTATAAATCCAGACGCAATTGAGTTTTTCTTTATAGCGCCATCATCTAAGCGGGAAGCCAAAGCTAACAACACATCATCGGTAATGGCAAACATTGAAGACATTAATATATGCAGCAGCGCTTCTTCGTCATAAATATTGCGCGCTACTCTTAAAAGATCTGCCACCAACTGCGCCTCTTGTGCGAGTTGAAATATTGATCCGGCAACTATTTGCGCCTCTAAACCAACTTCGCGAAGCGCTTCAGCATAAGTCTGTGCATTAGACATGCTACCCAAAAGTAAAGCCATATCGCTTGCCGGTGCACCGTTTTCGTGCAGCTTCGCAAAATGAGCCGCAATATTTTTTGCAGCTATCTGAAGCGCATCAGCCGATGTAGCGCTTGGACCATTCTGCTTGCGCTGGTAGTGAACCACATCAATGTTCACTCTTGGAATATTGGCAAATACAGCATCTTCTACATTATTGATAGCGCCGCGGGCTTCCAAGTGCAAGAAATTACTACCAAACATATCCTCAGAAGCAAATATTGCATCAACCATCTTCAATATGTCGCCATGGCTTCTGAAGTTGTCAGGCAATTCCACCATTACAGCTTCGCTATTTGTGCGCTTCAGATTTTTTTTGTAATCCAAAAACACATTTACATCAGCACCGCGAAATCTATAAATACTCTGCTGCGCATCTCCAACAGTACAAACATTGCTCAAGTCGGGCTTTGCCAATGCAGAGACTATAGCGGTCTGCAGTTTATCGGTATCTTGAAACTCGTCAATCATTATTAATTTGAAGCGATCTCTGTACGACTTTGCAATATACGGGTCATTTATAAGCGCCTCGTGGCATTTTCGTAGTAAATCGTCGTTATCTAATCTGGATTTCCCCTTCAAATTAGAAAACGTCTTATCCACCATCTTCGCTAAGTCTATTACAGCTTGCACACGCTCTATTCCAAGCGTGCATTCAGCTTCTTCTGAAAGTTTTGCATAGCACGCTCTATATTCGTTGTAACACTCCATAAAAGCAGCGTTATTTTTGTTAGAGCGATATTTAGAAGAGTGCGGAAATGCGTACAGCATCTCTCTGAATAAACCAGCATCGTTGCCTTCAGCATACGAAGATGCATTCGATACAGCATCTGAAAGCATCTCTAGAAACTCTATGTCTTTTGAAGACTGCTCTGACCATTCCTGCGCAGAATGCAAGAAAGTACGCCCAACCTGAATCATGTCAGACAAAATAGAGCACAAGCTTCGCCCACCAGTTGGCATTTTTATACCATCAAACCCATCTGGCATTGTGCGAACACGAGATAAAAGATACGCAACATCGTCCATAATGCCGCGACCAAAGCTACCCTGAGCAACTAGCGGTTCTTGTTTTACTATTCGATGCAGACGTTCGTCGTCCGATTCCAACACATTTGCAGCAACTTCATCTATTGCGCGGACAAGTAAGATATCGCGCTCGGTTGAATCTATAATTTCAAAGCCCGGATCTATTCCTATACGTATAGCATTTTCTCGAAGTATTCGCGCTGCCATAGAATGAATTGTAGATATCCATGCGTTATCAGTCATGCGAGCTTGCGCAGGCATTCCTTCTTGCAACAGCAGCGCCTTTATGCGCGAACGTAATTCTGCGGCAGCAGCATTGGTATAAGTTATGGCGCAAATTTCCTCTATAGACGATAAAGGACCATCTTCGCCAATTGCTTCTACAATTCGCTGAGTTAATGTAAAAGTTTTACCAGAACCAGCCCCGGCGCTTACCATAAGCGGACGATCTAGAGTCTTTATAACTTTTAATTGACCAGACGTGCAACGTTGCGTATCCATTAATGCACACCTTCGCATCCGACAAAAGAGCAATGCTCGCATATGTTTTTTGAATCTGGCGAAATGCTTATATCACCTGCCACTAGATTTTCAATTTGTGTCTTAATGGACGTTTCAACATTGTCCAAAACGTCAGCTATATTACAAACTCTAGAAGATTTAGAAGCGTACTTATCAGCATTATAGAGAGATGGATCATAAGCCCCCGCCATAAGATCTGAGGCTTTTTGAGCCCTATATGAAAGATACAGCGCTGCGGCGCACTTCAAATCTGGATGCGTTTTCTTATATGCTTGAGCATATATTAGCGCCTGTGTTTTTTGCGGAATAAGATAAGAGCTATCTAAGTCTTGTTCGCAATTCCCCAACGCATGACCAGCAATTGAACCCTTATAGTCAAAAATGACAAAATTGCCGTTTTCATCAACATCTACCCGGTCAATTCTTCCATTTAGTATTGCGCCTGCATATACAAGCCTCTCGTCAGCATCAATAGACATCTCAAGTGCTTCAGGAATATATGCTTGCGGTAAGTCTTTGAGAAGGTTCACAAAAAAATGCAACTGCGATTGCAATCGTTTAACCTCTATAGTCTCTGCCACACCTAGCGGAACAAATCGTCTTCCTAGACATCTCTGAAACTGACGACTTAACACCTGTTCAAATACCTCATCAAGCAAACCGTCACAGTTGTCCATTAACTCTGCACGAGCATATCCCGCCTCTTTGCCTCGCGCATAAAATTCTGCCATTACTTCGTGCACAAAAGTGCCCATTTCCAATGCGCCAAAACCCTCATCAATGCCGCTAGGCGCTATCCGACAATCTATAAACCAAGAATACGGACAGTGAACATATTTCTCTATCGCAGATGGCGAAAGAATTGGCATTTGAGTGATTGCAGAATTTTCAGTTTTAAGAAAATCAATTAGATTAAAAGTGCGCAAGTGCCCACGCTGTGGCTGTTCCGTCTTTATTATGTTGTACGGCTTTTGGAGACATTTTCCAACAGACAAGACAAAATCATCTTCACCAAAAACTATGTTTGAAGGGTCAATAGCTAGTATTGCGTCATAAACTTGATTCACATCTACCGGTTTACCGGTTAACTGCGACAATAAATCTTCAACAACAAACGATGGATATGCTGCTTTGCCATCTGCGTTACGTTTAGGAATTATGCAAGCAAAATGCGATTTCGCAGCAAGTAGAGCCGTTATAAAAGAATACTTAGCTTCATCCGATGCAGATAAACGCGGTGGAAAACCCAGCTGCATCTCTAGTGCAGCCAAACAGTTATCCTTAGAAGATAAATCTATCGCATCTTCGCTGGCATCAGCCACAATAACCGCATCAAAGGAATTAGAGGCTGTATCATTCATAGCCTGCATATCTCGTATCACTAATGATATAGACGACCCATCATCTATCTGCACCACATTACGTATCGATACAGATGCATTTCCCAATAACGAAGCAGCGTCAGATATATTTCCCGTAAGTGAATGTAGTTGCTCAAGTATTTCGCAATATTGCCTTAAAGCTGCAATTTCAGCAGTTTTATCAACTTGCCTAATACCCGATGCTGCCTGAATAACCGACTGAAGTTTTTCAATCGCTTCATCATTTAATAACTTACCTTTTATTAGATCTGTAAAAACCTCATACGAACAAGATGTGCTACGCAAAACCTGTTCTATATACTCAATATCGGTCAGCCTGTTAGATCGAAAGTTAGTATCTAGCTTAGATGCCTGTATTGGAGCAATACCAGACCATTTTGAATAAGCGAAATCAACAGCGTGTTCTAATGCCATTCCGTCATTTTCTTGTATGGCACGCACAGCCAAAAGCGCCCTTCCAAATTGGGTATCCGACAAAAGCGCAGATGTTTCAAGAGTTACAGACGCTTTTAAGTTTCTAACAAAAGGAGTTACTTGCTCAAAAAGCGCTTTTGGATTTTTTGCAAAAATGAGGATATCTTCACACCCGTCCAAGATTACAGCGTCAATAAGTTCAACCAATGAACTAAATATTGCAGAAGAGCCCGTAGGGGTAGCAAACAAAAATTTGGTTTCTGTAACATAGATATTGCTTTGCAAAGTTTCCACCATTGCGCGTTCAACATGAAAGAAGCGCTCAACAGCAACAGGAAGATCGAATTGACTTTCAATCTCTACAGATACAGGAATCGACATAGCAGACATGATAGATGCAGCCTCTGCGGGTTCAATTAAATTAAAGTTATGCAGAATTTTAAGGTAGTCTTGAATCAAACGTAATACGGCGCAATTCGATGCATCAAATTCCTCTATACAACTTAGCGCATGCGCTAATTCCGCAGTTCCGCTAATTCGCTGCACAAATGAAGATATAACGTCGATAGAACCTGCAGTTGCAGGAATATCTGATTGTGATAACAATAATTGGGCAATAAGAATTCTGCGTTGTATGCTGGATACGACATTTCGCCCGTCGCCCCATAATTCCCACTTCGAGGTAACAAACGATAGCGGTGTTGTGGCATCCACACCAAAACCTATACGCAAATCTGCCATATGCTTCAGAGCAAAATCAGCCTGTTCCCTGCTTTGGAATATGTATGTCTTAGAGCTTAGCGTCAAATTTGTTCCTTTTGCAATTACCGCGCTGCATCAATAAAGTTGAAAAAGCAAAGCGAAGGCTGCGAATATTTCAAACACAGCTTCTCCGGCTTTCACATCATATGCATGTCTTTATACATATTATATGTATAAAACTGCAAATATCATAAGCGCCCTAAAGCAATTTGAGCCTTGGCAAGCTCTTCTGCATAATACCAAGAACCACCAGCTACACACGAATCTAGCAAATAAACTGCAGCCGTATACCACGCTTTTGCCAACTGTATATTCTTCGCGCATCCACTACCCAACTCCATACACAGCGCGATGCGTCTAGCTGCACAACCAGCATGAATTAGATTAACAGCAGACCCTTCAACAAGCGCCAAAATTGTGTTGCTATCGTGCGCAGCCTTGATGTCTGTCAATGAACAGCATGCGGCTCTAGAAAATGACCCGATATATAAATTGTACGCCAATGCCTCATTTGCTTGACATCCTATAGCTCCGTGAACCATATCCCCCAATTGCCACTTTGCCTCCGATGAACCTCTTGCAGCAGCCCGTCGAAACGCACGTACTGCTTTTTCAATTACAGAGTCGGCAGCATGTTTTGCATGCGTACTAAGCGTATCTTTCCAATAGTTTCCCTTGCACATATCAAATTTGTAGAGCACCCCTAAGCGCGTATAGGCTTCAACATTTCCTTTATTACATGCATGCATATACAAAAGTTCTGCCGCCTGAAAACAGGCTATAGAACAATCCTGTCCAAAGTGCGCTAGCCCTTCCGAGAAATACTTTTCTGCCAACTCTAAAGCGCGCATACCGCCCGCATCTCGCCCAATTGGATAGCTACATACAAATTTCCTCTTAGCGTTATCCTCGTTTTCTGCATGCAAATCAGGCTCTGAAAGCCACAACTTTGGCAAGGTTTCACCTTTTAGGGACCCTCGTCTATCTATCTGGAATACCGGAACTGAACATTTCCGGCGCTTCTGAAATTTGCTTGCTGCCTTAGCAATAGTTCCGGTTTCGCAAATGCCATTTGCACGCATAAAACTAGGTGAACCAAACAAAGTGCAGATAGATCGCGACAAAATACCCACCATACTAGCCCTATTTTCCGGGAAAAACCTAAGTGGTACAACACTTTGCAATGCAGACATATCAATCCCTCCTAATTCCGATATAGGGATAATATGCTTATAAATAGTGTTATGTGTCCCACTATTAGGACACTTGTAAATATATAAACACTATAGAGACAACCAAGTACGCCACTTATCAATTTCAGATGCGGCTTGGTCTATGCCAGCATTAAGGGAAGCTGTCAATTTCGAAATATCAGTTGTTTTATTTTCGACTTCCATAGATGACGGATAAAACACATATGCGGCACCCGTCTTTTCAAGTTCTTCTATTTCATCACAAACGCGATTATATTCGCGCCAACGTTCAATAGTTCGTTGCGCTACTAAAGGATATCGCCTAAAAACTAGCCGAAACAGCGTTCTGGAAACTGCATCGAGAGGCTTTTTCCTATATTCGTGAGGCTGAGTTCTCACGATGAAAAATTTATCGAACCCATCACGTTTGGCGGCATCAATACATATTCCCCAACTACTGCCTAATCCCCCATCCATATAGATATTGCCATTAAATTCAGTAGGCGGCATAAACAAAGGCATTGTCGAACTGGCGCGCACAGCAAGCATCATTTCTAGCATAGTGGGCATATCTTCTTTTTCAAAGCTGACGGTTTCGCCTGTTTCGCGATTAAAAGCCTCAATGTGCATCTGCGCTGGATTTTTTGTAAACATCTCAAAATCGAACGCCATAGGCTTATCGGTACCGTCTAGCTCTAAAGCCACTCCCTCGTAAAGGTATTTCGAATTGAAGTAGCCTCGTCCGTTCACAACGCCCATCTTATCTACCGCGCGAGGATCAACCACATGGCGGGTAAAAGAATGGTACGCACGCGGCACGTCACGTGATAGGTAATTTGCGCAATGGCTAGAGCCAGCAGATATCCCATATACTTTCGAAAAATTAATATCTGATTCTATAAGCGCACCAACTACACCTGCTGTATAACTAGCGCGCATACCGCCACCTTCAAATATAAGAGCTGTATCTCTAACATTGATTGCCGGTATATCTTTATCTGTTCTTGCGTACTTCATATCAACAGTCTAACTCACATTTCACCGCACGACGAGCAATGTTTTTAATCCGTTGCATACCAGACAGCGTTTACGAACATAACCTTTCTGATTGTACGCATCTAATAGATTTCCTGATAATATAAATAGATACTTCGTAATCAATCACAAAACGAAAGAGCGGTGCTGCTTGTGGGGGCTGTTATTATCGGAAGCGGAAAAGCGCTTCCACGGCTAGAGGTTGCAAATGATGAACTGAAAGCACTTGTTGATACAAACGATGAATGGATAAGTTCTAGAACCGGAATATCAACAAGACACATAGCGGTAGATGAATCTGCTCAAGAGCTTGCCTACGCAGCATCTTGCGCAGCAATGGGAATTGAAAATACAGTTTTCCCACAGACGCACGGCAGCGGATGGTGCGAAAATTCAATAGACCCCAGTAGTATCGATTTGGTTTTATACGCAACCGTTAGTCCAGATGCTATTGTTCCGTCGTGCGCTGCGTTGTTGAAACGCAATTTAGGTCTAACAAATGCGGTTGCTATGGATGTTAATGCTGCATGCACAGGCTTTATTTACAACATGACTGTTGCAGAAGCCATGCTAGCAGCGTCAAATGCCTGCGATAATGTAGTTCGCGTAAATTCTTTTAAGCGTGCACTAGTTGTAGGCGTGGACAGGCTATCTCGCTTAACCGACTGGCAAGATCGCAACACATGCGTGTTGTTTGGCGATGGCGCCGGAGCAGCCGTGCTAGATTGGCAACCGGAAAAAACAGGAATAATGGCAAGCTATATACGCAACGATGACGATATTAAAAATTCTTTAACCTGTGCAAATGCTATTGAGGCTTTACAACCATTCTGTACAGATGGCGTAAATGTTGCTATGGCGGATAAACCAGATGAGTCCATCTTCAGTATCGATCAAATGCTGGGCATATCCGAAGATGTTGCAAACGGAAAAATGCGACAAGTAATAAGAATGGATGGTCGCACTATATTTAAGTTTGCAAGCAATGCAATGACAAATGCTGTTACAACGGTACTTGATAATACAGGGCTTTCTTTAGACGATATTGATTGCATAGTGCCCCATCAAGCAAATGAGCGCATTATTCGCTTCGCAGCCAAAAAACTCGGAATAGAGGAAGATAAATTCCAACTTTCAATCGATCATACCGGAAACACCAGCTCGGCAAGTGTACCTATGGCTTTAGCGGATGCATACACGAACGGACGCATTAAACGAGGAGACAAAGTAATAATAGTTGCATTTGGAGGCGGTCTTACCTCTGGTGCAGTATTGTTCGAAGCCTAAACTCTTAAATGCCCAAAAACAATTATTAGGATGCTTATGCCTTCATTCAATGATATCGGCTTGTCCAAAAATGCACTTATAGCAGTAGATAAACTTGGCTTTGAAAAGCCAACGCCTGTACAATCGAGTGCCATACCGGCAATATTGAACGGCGAAGACATCATTGCCGCCGCAAGTACAGGCACCGGCAAGACCGCCGCATTTCTACTTCCCACAATGAGTTCGCTTCCCAATAAGAAAGATAGTGGACGCGCCCCTAGAATGCTAGTTGTCACCCCTACGCGAGAACTTGCGCAACAAATTTCGAATACAGCCATGGTGATAGGACGCGCAACTGACCAGTTTGTTACAACGCTATACGGCGGAACAAAATACCAAAAGCAAATTCGAGAACTGCGTAACGGCTGCGATGTGGTAATTGCAACCCCCGGACGCTTAAATGATCTTTTAGATCGTGGAGTAGCTTGCCTATCAGATATAGAAGTTCTTGTGCTTGACGAGGCAGACAGAATGTTAGACATGGGTTTTCTGCCAGATGTAACCAGAATAGTGAATGAACTGCCAGACGACAGGCAGACGCTTCTATTTTCGGCAACTATAGATAGCTCTATAAGGCGCAATCTTGGCAACTTGTTAAACAACCCCAAAACGATACAAATTGCGCAAAAAGGACAAACTGCAGCTAGCGTTGAACATTTTATCGTGCCAATAAAACAAAAGAATAAACCCGATTTGCTAATGTCGGTACTAGACGAATTTCATGGGGAAAGAATTATTGTATTTGCGCGCACAAAAGTTCGCGTAGAAGACGTAACAAACTTATTAGAGCGTGCAGATGTAAAAGTAACATGTATTCATTCCGACAAAACACAAGCCGACAGAAGGCGCGCCTTGACTGAGTTTCGAAAAGGCAAGGTTCAGGTAATTGTTGCTACCGATGTCTTAGCGCGAGGAATAGATATTCCAGCTGTTGACTATGTAATTAACTACGACCTGCCCGATATGGCTGAAGATTACATACATCGTATTGGACGCACTGGGCGCGCTGGCGAGACGGGCATGGCGATATCATTTGTAAGCCAAAATTCCACGAAGGCACTAGCCAGTATAGAACGATTGCTTGGACACGATATTCCTATAAAAAAACTGTCGAAATATGAGCCCGATATGCAACTGCTGCAATCGCGGCGGGAAAAGCGGCAAGTATCACACTCGGATAAACGTGCAGCAAATTTTGGCAAAGTGCGCGCGGCGCGCCGAAAAAAGCACAACAAAGAAGAGCAATCCGATTACAACTACGAAGGCTGGGGCGATCTTCGCAACAAAAAGAAGCAAGACTCTAATCACCCGAATAAAAAGCGAAAAAACAGCGGCGACAAAAAAGTGCGCAATAATCGCTCAGGAAAGCCACTTTCTGGGAACAGGAACGACCGACCCAATAACCGCCGCCACAAGAAGAACGAAAACGCTCTTAAGGGGAAAACACAGAAACAAAAGAAGCGTCGCCATTAACGGTTGTCGCATCATAGTACCTAAGACACCAGCCGTACATGCGCATAAACAAAATACCGGATCGGCACCGCTTAGATAAGCAATTCCATAGCCAAGCGATATTCCGCAGAATATCATTGGAAAAAACTTACCACCGCGCCATCCCATATTCAAGCAAAACTGCAAGCAAAACGGTTTGATTAGGGCAGTTACAATTAGAACTAAAGCGCCCATCTCTAACCATATTCCGTCAAGCTCTTCAGCTTGTATTTCGCCAGCAAACATCGTAAAAGGTAAAACAACACCTAAAGCGCCTAATGCAACACCAGCAACCAATGCTTTAACAACCGGCTTGTCTCCAATTTTGCAACTAATCATTTTTGCAAAAGCACCATAACAATGAAACAGCCAACCTACTAAGGCACCAGCTATAGCGCACGGAATAAGAATTGCAATTTCTATCCATCCTATCTCAACATCGCTGTAATGCGGCAGACCGCCCATACCGCCCAACAATAGCCCTAGCCCCATCATGGAGCCTAAAGCACTTGCAATAGCTAGAAGATATATCGCAATCTTGGCAGGTTTTGGAACCTTAATTGTGTCGCCATGCAATTCGCCTTCAGCGTTGCCGAATATAGGAACAGCTAGACCAAAAAGCGGCGCATTGAAAACAGCAGTTATAACAGCAGCAATTCCAACTGACGATAGCTCTTTAAACTCTTTACGCAAGAATTTCAGGCGATCTCCAACCCATGTGCATAGACCAGCAATAACACCAGTAAGACCAGCTTCTGGGCCCAAGCAACCACCAAACAGCAGCGGTACCAAAGCACCTACAAACCCCACGCCAATATTTTGATATTCATATCTTCCATTTGCCTTTACCTCAGCCATAACCTCATCCATTTCCTGAGGCTGTCCGGGCCACTTCTTTTGAAAAAGTCCAACAAGAATGCCTCCAACGGTGCAGACAACAAGCGGCATCCAAAAACCTGTTATGCCTAATGCATTAGGTAAAGTCTCCCATATTAGTTTGATTCCATTATTCATCAGGAAAAAGAATGTCCAGCATACAGCGCCAGCAACAACGCCTAATATAATTGTGACTACTACCAACAACACAAGTTTTTCGATTCTCTCGATCAACTTAGTTCCCCTCCATTAGCGGCATTTGTCTGTTCATTTTAACCTAGCTAGGTATTTCCTGATAAGCATTAGAATTTCACAGTTCTAAAACCATACTAGATATCTATTTAGCCGCAGAGCTTTCTCAATGTTTCCAACGTATTAATTATTGATTTCCAAATGGATTCGGGCAATATAATGCCAACAGTGGATAACGATCTCAAGGAGGGTCGAATTGAATTACACCGAACGTGTTATTGAAATGGTGAAAACGAAGAACCCCGAACAACCTGAATTCATACAGGCAGTTACCGAAGTTCTTCAATCTCTTGAGCCGGTCATTTCGGCACACCCCGAATATGAAAAAGCAGCTCTTCTGGAAAGACTGGTTGAACCAGAGCGCGTAATTATGTTTAGGGTTCCGTGGACCGATGATGAAGGAAACGTACAGGTAAATCGTGGTTTCCGCGTTCAGTTTAACAGCGCTATAGGTCCCTATAAAGGCGGTCTTAGACTACATCCTTCCGTAAACCTTGGAATAATTAAATTCCTTGGCTTTGAGCAAATTTTCAAAAACAGCCTAACTACACTTCCTATGGGTGGCGGCAAAGGCGGCAGCGATTTTGACCCGAAAGGTAAATCCGATATGGAGGTCATGCGTTTCTGCCAATCATTTATGACCGAACTGCAACGACACATTGGTGCCGACACCGACGTTCCCGCAGGTGATATTGGTACAGGAGCCCGCGAGGTTGGCTTCATGTTCGGGCAATACAAGCGCCTGAAAAATGTTTTTGAAGGCGTATTGACTGGCAAAGGGCTTACATTTGGTGGTTCTCTTGCGCGTACCGAAGCAACTGGCTATGGCTTAATTTATATAGTGGAAGAATATCTGCGCTGCGCGGGAGACAGTTTCGAAGGCAAAACTGTTTGCGTATCGGGTTCTGGCAATGTTGCTACTTACGCTACCCAAAAGGCACAGCAATTGGGTGCAACAGTTGTTACTCTAAGCGATTCTACTGGTTGGATACACGATCCCGCAGGAATTGACGTTGAGCTAGTTAAACAAATCAAGGAAGTAGAGCGCGGTCGTATTTCAGAATATGCAAAGCGTAAAAGCGGCGTAGAATATCATGAAGGTCGTGGCGTTTGGAGTATTCCGTGCGATATAGCACTTCCCTGCGCAACTCAAAATGAATTATTCTTGGAAGACGCACAGAAACTTGTTGAGAATGGTGTCAAAGTTGTAGCCGAGGGCGCTAATATGCCTACAACTATTGAAGCTACTGAATTCTTGCAGGATAAAGGCGTAGTATTCTTACCCGGCAAAGCAGCAAACGCCGGTGGCGTTGCTACATCAGGGCTAGAAATGTCACAAAATTCCGAGCGCCTATCTTGGACATTTGAAGAAGTGGATGCGAAGCTAAAGGGTATTATGGTAAGCATCTTCCACGCTGCTGACGATGCCGCAAAGCGCTATGGCTGTGAGGGCAATTATGTTGCTGGTGCCAATATTGCTGGCTTCGAAAAAGTTGCTAATGCAATGATGGCTCAAGGAGTAGTTTAATTGCAGCTAAACTTATAGCGCGTCTATAGAGCGGGCGGAGGCGATGTTGTTGCTAGAGAATAGCACCACACCGGCTTCGCCCGTTTTTGGTGCCTGAACAATAAGCGTATCTCCTTCGCGCGTGCCAGTTACAGAGTATTCTTCAGAATTATCCGTTAATATCACCACATCTATTCCTTCAAGAGACGAAAGAAGCGCCATACGTTTCGTCACGCAAATTATGACATCTGCACCCTTGTCTTTTAGCCCCGCAACTATCTTTTTTAATGCCGGCTTCGTAACGTAAGACTTTGCCCCAAATACACCAATAACTTTATTGCCGGCATGAAGAATTTGCGGTTCAGAATTTAAAATGCTTTGAGTGTCAATAGTTACAACCTCGGCATCTTTTTTCTCGTATAAGTCTCTTACATCAGAAATATACACGCCCGAATAGTCATCAGAATAAATACCGGGATAATACGACATAATCCGAAGACCCATAGTGTCAACTACTATCGGAATATCATCCTGATCTTCCTCGTTATTTGAAGTGTTTTCAGAATCGCTTGGTTCATCTTCACTAGTAGTACCCTGATACACTACAGCGGTGTATCCGCCCATATTGCCTACAGTATCATCTACCATAGTTGCATATACAGTCCAAGTAAGACCGGTGGCAAAATACCCCAACAATATTGCGCCACCCAAAAGGATTAGCACAAAAAAGATAATCAGCCCGACTTTTTCCCGAGTACGGTTCTCCATGAGGAAAGATTATAGACCGGATTGACCCGATTTAGCTACACTATCTGCTGAACTATTGGCACCCTACAATATACGTTTAAGAAATTCACCAGTAAAGCTACCTTCAGTTTGCGCAATCTCTTCAGGAGTGCCGGCTGCGATAATCTTACCGCCTTTATAGCCACCTTCAGGACCCAAATCAACAATATGATCGGCGCATTTTATAACATCAAGATTATGCTCAATAATTAAGACTGTGTTTCCGCCATCTACTAATCTTTGCAATACAACAAGCAATTGACGCACATCCTCAAAATGCAAACCTGTAGTCGGTTCATCAAGGATGTAGAACGTTTTGCCAGTAGAGCGCTTTTGTAATTCGCTAGAAAGCTTCACGCGTTGAGCTTCGCCACCAGATAATGTAGTAGCCGGCTGCCCAAGCCTGATATAACCTAAGCCTACATCATATAAGGTTTGAAGCTTACGTTTAATTCCGGGTATATTCTGAAAAAATGCCAATGCGTCATCTACAGTCATATCTAATATATCCGATATGTTTTTCCCTCGATATGTAACCTCTAGCGTTTCGCGGTTGTATCTCTTACCATCGCAAACTTCGCAAGGAACATAAACATCCGGTAGGAAATGCATCTCAATTTTTATCTGACCATCGCCTTTACAAGCCTCGCATCTGCCCCCGCTAACATTGAACGAAAAACGCCCCGGCGAATATCCCCTAGCCTTTGCCTCTGCTGTAGATGAAAAAAGCGCACGAATATCATCCCAAAGCCCTATGTATGTAGCCGGATTAGATCTTGGAGTTCGCCCAATAGGGCTCTGATCTATGTTGATAACTTTATCCAATTTATCTAACCCAGATATCTTCTTATACGGTCCACATTTGCGGTGCGCGCGATTCAGACGATTTGCCATAGCCGGAGCTAAAGTGTCTGTAATAAGAGAACTCTTGCCCGAACCCGATACACCTGTGATAACCGTTAAAGTACCTAGAGGAATTTCTAACGTAACATCTTGTAAGTTATTTTCGCAAGCCCCTGTTATCTTCAGTGTTCCACGTTT
Organism: Adlercreutzia sp. ZJ154; assembly: GCF_011039055.1. Classification (NCBI taxonomy): domain Bacteria; kingdom Bacillati; phylum Actinomycetota; class Coriobacteriia; order Eggerthellales; family Eggerthellaceae; genus Adlercreutzia; species Adlercreutzia sp. ZJ154. The sequence goes on along the minus strand of NZ_JAAKEF010000001.1, from coordinate 46,231 downwards.
GGGGTTACGTCTTTCCTCTGGCACATCAATAACTTTTCTACCCGATAAATAATCGGCAGTAAGCGAGTTTTTAGCCCTCATAACCTGTTTAGGCGTACCTGATGCGACAACATATCCACCGTGTTCGCCCGCACCCGGTCCCATATCTATCAAAAAGTCGGCTGAGCGCATGGTATCCTCGTCATGTTCAACTACGATAACGGTATTACCTAAATCGCGCAGATGGTTCAAAGTAGATATTAATCTTGCATTATCGCGCTGATGCAACCCAATGGAAGGTTCATCCAAAATATAAAGAACTCCCATTAAGCCCGCACCAATCTGTGTGGCAAGGCGAATTCTTTGCGCTTCTCCACCGGAAAGTGTAGCTGTAGCACGCTCTAAAGTAAGATAGTCTAACCCTACATCAACCAAAAATTGCAACCTTGCAACTATCTCTTTCACAATAGGTGCCGCTATCATTTCATCTTGCCCAGTAAAACTTAAACTCTTGAAAAATTTAAGCGAGTCGGCAGCAGACAAATTGGTTACATCGAAGATAGATTTATCGTTGATAGTTACAGCTAGTATTTCAGGACGTAAACGTTTTCCTTTGCATTCTTCGCACGACACAGTATCAAAATAGACTTCCAATTTTTCGCGCTTTGCATCAGTATCAGCATCGGCATAACGGCGACGTATAACTTCTAGTGCGCCCTCCCACTCTATGAACCAATATGTGTTGCGCCCATCCACCGTTACATAGTCAACACGAATCTTCTGGCTACCTAAGCCATTCATTATTGCCGCCTGAGCTTTTTTGGGCATATCCTCCCATGGCGTATCAGGTGCTACACCCATATGATTAGCAACCGCTTTAAGTATCTGTGGATAGTAATTGCCATTTTTTAATGGAACTACAGCACCTTCTTCCAAAGTAAGTGAAGGATCGGGCACAACTAACGACGGATCGACCTCTTCTCTATTTCCTATGCCATAACAAGCAGGACAAGCACCATATGGCGCATTAAAAGAAAAGTCGCGAGGTTGCAATTCATCCATAGAGAAACCGTGTTCTGGGCAAGCCAAAGCAAGCGAAAAAACATACTCCCCTTCTCCAAGACCACCTTTAGCACCGGAAGAAACGCTAGAATCTCGTACATCTGCGTTAATGTTTTTATCTAGCACCTGAACTAGCACTCGCCCATCAGCTAATTTTGTAGCAGTTTCTACGGCTTGAGCTATGCGACTGCGCGCCGAATCTTTTAAAGTTACTCTGTCCACCACAACATCTATGAAGTGCTTTATTTTCTTATTGAGAGTTATGGGTTCGCCTTCTAAACGTACAACTTCTCCATCAATACGCACGCGCACGAACCCTTCTTTTTGAAGGTCGGTAAAAAGTTTTGTGAATTCACCTTTGCGCCCGGTTACAACGGGAGCCATAATCATAGCGCGTGTATCATCAGAGCCCAATCCCAAAATCTCGTCTGTAACTTGATCGGTGGTTTGACGCTTTATTTCGCGCCCGCAAACAGGACAGTGAGGTATTCCTACACGCGCATAAAGCAAACGAAGATAATCATATATTTCCGTAGTGGTACCCACAGTTGATCTGGGATTACGAGATGTAGTCTTCTGGTCAATAGATACAGCAGGAGAAAGCCCGTCTATCGAATCGATATCAGGTTTGTTCATTTGACCTAAAAACATTCGCGCATAGCTGGAAAGACTTTCAACATATCTACGCTGCCCTTCGGCATACATAGTATCGAAGGCAAGACTAGATTTTCCTGAGCCGGAAAGACCGGTAATGACAACTAATTTATCTCGCGGTATGGTTAAATCTATATTTTTAAGGTTATGCTCACGAGCGCCCTTTATAACTATTTCGCTTTGCGACATTCTTCTCGCTTCCATACAGATCAATGAATCTTACGCGAACATTCTAGCAAAAATACGAAAATTTGTTCGTTAAATTTTGAAGATCTACTTAGAGATATAGAGTTTTTGCGTCTCATATCATGCCGATGCCACCGCTTTGCGTAAGAAATGGCGCAAATGTTAAAGCTACCAGCGCGGCTGCAAATAGCATTTTTGCTTTTCTCTTGCTCATAATATTGCCCGATCGTAAGTAATTTGTCGCTAAGCCTTTTACATATCGGATGATAACGGGATAAATCGCATCCTTATAGCTCAAAGCCACATTGAGTACCTATTGGAAAATTCTTGAAAACGTATCGTTACCGCACCACTTACGCTCGCGGATGAGCCATGCTGTGAATCGACCTTAATCGTTCAGGCGAAACGTGTGTATATATTTGAGTAGTGGACAAATTTGAATGACCCAACATTTCCTGCACGCTGCGCAAATCGGCGCCACCTTCAAGCATATCGGTAGCAAAAGCATGTCTTAACGAATGTGGTGAATACGCACTATCTAAACCAGCAGCAGCTAAAGTACGTTTGAACATACGCCTTATACTGTCGCTAGAATAGCGATTGCCCCTAGAAGATACGAAAAAGAATTCGCAATCTTTAGAACCCAACAACAATGGACGCGCTTGATATAAATAATCATTCATAGCCTGAGCTGCTTTATCATGAATTAAAACAAGGCGTTCTTTAGAGCCTTTGCCAAATACCTTTACTATTCGATTAGGTATATCTGCATCTAAAAGCCTTACTGATGAAGCCTCCGATACGCGCACACCGGAAGCATATATAAACTCCAGAATAGCTTGATCTCGCATTTCGCGTGCCATAGATATTGCATTCAAATCGTCTTGTTGCATGGCGGAGATATGCACATCCAGCAAACGCTCCACATCGGCATCTGTCATAGGCTTGGGGAGTTTATGAGGATTAGCAGGTCCTTGTATGGCAGCTGCGGGATCTTTGTCGGCAAGCTGAGAAGCGCCTAGCCACTTAAAAAACGAACGCAACGCAGAAAGATGCCTGTTAATTGTGGTACGTTCATAGGAGGCAGCGTCTAAATCGGCTAAATATCTTCGCAATTGCCTGTGTTTTACAGATAAAGGATCTATCTGCATACGTTGTGCCCATCTCAAATACCCTAAAAGATCGGCTTTGTAATTGCGGACGGTATGCGAAGATGCACCCCTCTCAAACGAAATAGCTTCACAAAATGCCTCTACTAAAGCATACCCATGCAAATCTTCATCGTTGATACAATCTATATCTTTCAAATTGTGATTCGCCATTTTTAATCACATCAATAGCGCTTAGGAAAAAGATCTAGTCGCTTCAGACAGTCTATATATTCCTCTAAAGCGCATTTCCCTCTTTGCGCATAGGCAGCATAACGTTCGCTTTTATTCCTAATTGGCTCTTGCAATGGCTCCATTATCCCGAAATTAACATGCATGGGTTGATAATTTTTTGTAGAAGGATTAGTTGCATATTCTATAAGCGCTCCAAAAACCGTATGAACGGAAACCTTGGGCAGTTGCACGTTTTTAAGTTGCGCCGAAATAGATATAGCTGCATTTATGCCCGAACGCATCGCCTCGCAATACCCTTCAGTCCCAGCAAGCTGCCCTGCAATATATACGGGTATATCCAAAACATTTGATACATTACCCATCATTTGACCAGTAGAGCGCAGAACTCGAGGTGCATCAACATACGTGTTTCTGTGCATAACGCCATATCGCGCAAATTCAGCGTTTTCCAAACCGGGTATCATGCGGAAAACGCGCTTTTGTTCCGGAAAAGTTAAATTGGTCTGAAAGCCCACAAGATTAAAACTAGAGCCATGAGCATTTTCAGCGCGTAACTGCACCGCCGCCCACGGACGTTTACCCGTAACCGGGTCTGTAAGACCAACTGGTTTCATCGCTCCAAATCGTGGAGCGTCAACCCCTTTTCTGGCTATTTCTTCTATAGGCTGACACGCCTGAAATAAATCGCTAGTTTCAAAATCGCGTTTAACTACTCTATCTGCGCCTATTAAAGCATCGATAAATTCATCGTATTCACTTTTTGTAAATGGGCAGTTCAAATAATCGCCCTGACCATGCTCTTCAACATACCTACTCTGCCTAAATACACGACTATTATCTATAGAGTCAGCCATTACTATAGGAGCCGCAGCATCGTAAAAAGCCAAATGTTCAGAACCGGTTAAAAACTTCAACTTATCAGCCAGCGAATCAGATGTTAAAGGTCCGGTAGCAACAAGTAGAGCATCACATTCGTGTGTCACATCTTCTAATGATGTAACCTCTTGATGCTTTATATCTATACGCGCATTGCTTTCCAACATATTTGTAACTAAGTCGGAAAACATATCTCTATCAACCGCTAAAGCGCCGCCAGCATCAATTTTCGTCTCTAAGGCACAAGCAAATAATCTTGACCCAAGCATATCTAATTCGGTTTTCAGCATTCCAGCTGCTGTATCACTTTTAAAAGACTTGAGCGAATTCGAACATACAAGCTCAGCCATTTTGCCCGTGCGATGTACTGCTGTAGAAACATGTGGACGCATTTCGTATAACTCAACATTTACGCCCATATCTGCCAGCCATAAAGCAGCCTCGCTTCCAGCAAGACCGCCACCAATTATGCGAACTAATCTATTCATGTACATAAATATATCATTGCATACGCCAATGCATAGACAATAAGCACTAACAACTTGTTGCCGGACCATACCTGCCATCAAAATACTGAGCTATTAATCCGTTTCGTGAACATTCGGCAAGCCACAGCATTAATTCAGGCATACTAATATTGTCCCCTGCCTCTCTTGCAACTTGAATCATTTCATCTAAGCTCATTGCCTTAGATTGAACAGAGTCCAATAAATATTTTAAAGAACCTTGCGATTCACTGTCTTTAGGAGCGTCTACTTCATCTTGTTTCAAGCAACCAAATATGGTAAACAGCTGGTCGTAAAACGTATCATCATCCACTATTGGTGTTGCGCCTTGATATATCAATCTATTTGCTCCCAGCGATTGCCTAGAGGTAATAGAACCCGGAACTACAAGTACTTCTCTATTTGCCGCCAATGCTTCATCTGCCGTAGAAAATGTTCCAGACGGAAGTCCTGCCTCCACAATTAAAGTAGCCTTGGCAAGACCAGCTATTAACCTGTTTCTCTCTCGAAAAGTCCACGGCTGGGGAATAAAAGTCCAATCTTGTTCCGATACAACAGCACCACCGCCATCAACAACACGCTGAAACAAATCGAAATTCTCGGGAGGATATACGCAGTCGCAACCACCTCCAAGAAATACAACCGTCTTGCCACCACATTGCAAAGCAGCTTCATGCGAGAAAGTATCACATCCTCTAGCGCCGCCAGATATTATTGATATTCCACGCTCTGATGCCAACTTAGCAAAACGAGTGGCGCATGTCTTTCCATATGGGGTTGCTTTTCTAGCACCAACTATGGCTAGACCCTCCGATAAAGCATCAACAGACCCCACAATAAAAAGTTGCTTAGGGGGTTTTGGTATATTACATAAAGCCTCAGGAAATGCCTTATCTCCTAAATGCAATACGTTTCTCTCCCCTATAAGTTTACGCCTCGCCGCTTCCATACATCATCTGCTCCTAACCCGAAATCCAAAAGCTTCGGCTAGATGTTCACATTTAACGCTTTCGCTTTGCTCTAAATCAGCAATGGTTCTAGATACTTTTAAGCAACTAATCAGCGCCCTACCACTCATAGAATTTGCCTCAGATACCGCCTCAATGAAACTTTTCTCTTCATCTCTCAGACAGCACGACGCTATAACTTCTTGTGGACTGAGCGAGACATTCGCTCCACAGCGCTCGATACCTTCACGCGATTTTCTCCACGATGCAAACTCTTGAGCCTGCATAACGCCTTCACGCAGAGAAGCAGAATCGCTACCTTCATTTGTTTCAAAAATGCTCTTAGATGGAATACGACGCACATCTAGTTGTATATCTATTCGATCTAATAGCGGTCCGCCAATCCTCGCTTGATAAGATCTAATTTGCGGAATTGTACATGTGCATTCACGAGAATCATCACCAAAATAGCCACACGGACACGGATTTGCAGCCGCAATCAGCATGAAGTTAGCAGGGAATTGCACATTGCCATCGGCACGTGTTATGCAAACTTTCCCCGATTCTATCGGCTGACGCAAACCCTGCAAAACAGAAGGCTTAAACTCTGGAAGTTCATCTAAAAACAGCGTGCCACAATGCGCAAGTGACACTTCGCCGGGTCGTATAGGGCTTCCACCCCCCAGCAATCCCGCCATAGTAGCTGAATGATGCGGCTGCCTAAACGGTCGCCTACCCCGAAGAATTGCATCAATACTTTCCTCTGCTACAGAATGTATTGCCGCAGCTTGCAACATTTCTTCCTCCGATAAGGGAGGCATTATTGTAGATATTCTGCTTGCTATCATGGTTTTGCCCGAACCGGGCGGACCGCTCATTAGCAGACCGTGTTTGCCCGCCACAGCTATCTGTGCTGCACGCTTTGCTGCTTCATGACCCGCTACATCCTTAAAATCTAAACTGGTATCACCAATGTAGTTCTGACCTAGCTTTATATAGTGCGACAAACGAAATGGATCACTTTTTGTAAGTTCCCATAGTCCATCAATGTTGTATTGATTCAAATTATCAATAGGCACAATTTCATCTGCGCTACCTACTAAATCGAGCCCTTCTTTATTTGCGCATATACCAAACGCCAACATACCGGCAACTTTTCGCACGCTTCCATCTAAAGAAAGCTCGCCAACAAATAACTTATCGCGCAATATTTCCTTATCTATTTGACCACTAGCAGCCAAAATACCTATTGCTATAGGAAGGTCGAAACCCGAGCCATTCTTCTTGATGTTGCCGGGTGCCAAGTTGACAACTATTTTTGCGCTAGGCATCGCAAAACCACAAGCCTTTATAGCGCCCCTTACTCGTTCTCTAGCTTCCTGAACTGAAGTATCCGCCATTCCGACAATGCTTATTCCCACAACGCCAGAGCCAACCGATACCTCTACGCATACCGGTATTGCCTCTACGCCACGCAGTACAGCGCTATGTAAAAAACAATGCGAATTCATCATATGCCTGCAAATGCGTTTATGTGGTGCCTTATAAGCGCTCTATCTGGAGCAATAGCTACAATAGCCACAACATCAAATCGCACTGATACATCTATATCGGCGTAATTAGCCAAATATGTCATGGCAATTCGCTCATAACGATTGCGTTTCTTTTCATCAATCGCTTCTGAGGGAAACCCATGTTCTAAACCTGACCGCGTTTTAACTTCTACAAATACAATCGTATTCCCATCACGAGCAATTATGTCGGCCTCTCCAAACTTGCATTTCCAATTACGCTCTACTATTTCGTATCCGCGCTTATATAAGAATTTGCTTGCCGCATTTTCGCCGCGCTTGCCAAGCTCTTTATTATGACAATTCGATTTTCGACTCTTACTTTTTGCCGTCTCTCTATGCGTAGATTTCTGAATTGGTTCTTGTTCTAACAAAGCTTGTTGCACTGCTATCGCCTCCTTAATTTCGGTAGAGGAAACGATAGTTTTCATATCTAGCATCTACGTATCAAAAATGCGATATTCATCTACATTGAAAATGAACATGAATAAAACTGCAAGTATGGTTCTGCTCATTCTGGTTTTGAACGCAATGCATATCTAATTGCACAAAAATCTGTGATGAATGCAATTTTGAATGTATAAAAATCTGTCAAAAACCTTGCATAAATCTAGCATGAAACTTACGTAGCTATACAGATTAAAATAATGAAGCTTGAGTAAATTCTCCACAAAACGATACGCGATGTATAGGACTTAACCCTAATTCTCTTATAGCCTGCCGATGCGTTGCCGTTCCGTAGCCTTTATTTTCAGCGAAGCCATACCCCGGGAACTTTTTGTCTAATTCATTCATTAATGAATCGCGCTCAACTTTAGCAATAACAGAAGCTGCCGCAATGGCCGCTATCTTAGAATCGCCTTTTACAATATTTACTTCACGCGCATCTAAGTGAAGAGGATTTCCATCTAATAAAACAATATCAGGTATTACACCTTGTTCTTCAATAGATACAATAGCGCGGTGGAAAGCTGTTTTCAGAGCGGTGGATATCCCGCATTTATCTATCTGCGACGCATCGATAAATTGCACACTCCAAGCTATGGCAGTATCTTTTATTTCTTTTGCAATACGTTCACGTGCGCTCTCGCTAAGCTGTTTAGAATCATTCAAACCCTCAATGCGATTACCGCTGGATAAAACAACAGCGCCAACAGCTAGCGGACCAGCCATAGGTCCACGCCCTACCTCATCTAGCCCAACAGCAACACTAGCCCTTTTGCTAGCCATAATTTCTTGTTGTGTCTCATAAAGGGAACGAAGACGATTGTCCTCGGCAGCAATAGCATCCAGCCGAGCTCGCGCCGAATCAAGTGCACTACGAACACCTTTGCGCGTATCCGCCGCAAGAGATCTTTCAAGAACACTGAATTCCTGTTCATCAGCAACGCGCAACTGCGCTCGTATTTGTTCAACAGTTAGCTGTTCCATAAGAAAAAGGCTCCGTATGGAGCCTTAAAATTACCGGAAAGATTTTTCCTTAATTTTAGCAGCCTTACCAACTTTATCACGCAGGTAGTAAAGCTTCGATCTGCGTACTTTGCCCTTGCGAACAACCTCAATCTTTTCAATCTTCGGTGAATGAACCGGGAATGTACGCTCAACACCTACAGAGAAGCTAATCTTGCGAACCGTAAAAGTCTCTCGGCTGCTTTCACCGTGGCGACGAATAACATCACCCTGAAAGACCTGAATTCTCTCACGATTGCCCTCTGTAATGCGATAGTGAACCTTTACATTATCGCCAGTCTTAAAATCTGGAATATCTTGCTTTATCTGCTGCTGCTCAATTGCGCGAATTACATCCATTTTAAAATCCTAGTTCATATTTCGGGTTACGTTTTAGTATGTGCCGCTACAGACACGATTAGTTAGTATACTGCTGCGAATCTTGGCATGCAAGCATATTTTCGCTCATATGAGTAGCAAAATAGCATAAACGGCAACTCCGGTAACAGCGCTCCACAATAGCGACCGCGTCTTCAATGCCACAACAACCACAAAACATGCCACCAAAAGAGGAATAGCGGCTGGCCATATACCACCATCAAACATCCCGGGCGCAAATAAATCGTTTGCAACAAGTGCAGCAAATGCGGCGGCGGGAATAAGTCCAAGTGAACGTATAGCCCATTCGGGCAGTTCCCTACCTTTTAGCAAAAACAGCGGCAAAGTGCGACATATGAGAATAGTTATGGAACAGCCAATTAGTATTATCCAAAATTCTTCCCAACTCATACGGCGCTCCTTTTTGCAGCTTTATCGCGCAACGCGCAAAAAATCATAGCCACAACTACACCCGCAACCGCACCTATCAAAATAGCAGGACCACTCAGACCAACAAGTTTACAGACATAAACACCAACCATAGCTACAACAGCTGCAACAATATTTGCGGAAGTTAATTTCTGCGTAACAAGCAAGCATATAAATATAGATGTCATAGCGAATGCTGCAATATTAAGAGGAATACCTATTGCACTTCCCAGAAGTACGCCGATAAAGTTTGAAAGAGCCCATGAAGATTGCGAGAATATGTTTACCATAAGCGCACGATCTATAGACCATTCACCCTCTTGAAATTTTGCAGCAGATACACCATAGCTTTCATCAGTAACAGTAGCTGCAAAGAAAAAAGCTAGGCGTTTTGACACATTTGCCGCAAACGGAGCAAAGTAAGCAGAATATAACATCTGTCTAGTGTTCACAAACGACACGCTAGCTATGATAGAAGCCATAGGCGCACCAGCTAAATACATATTTGGAATCATAAATTGACCCGCGCCTGAATAAAAAACTATCGACATCAAAAGTGCCTGAAAAGCATTAAGCCCTATCGAATCACAAAGAATCCCACATGGAATCCCAATAGCAATATAGCCAAGCATTACCGGCATAGCCGCCTGCAAAGATTGACGGATATGTTCCCTATTCATCATATTTACTTAGTTGTTATAAGATTTCCTATATCAGACGGAGCGAATACACCATTCTCCGTTATTATGGCGCTAATTAAACTAGCCGGTGTTACATCGAAAGCTGGATTCAACACATCAACTCCCGCAATGGGTTTATTTATAACTTCCCGCGAATCCCGCTGTTCTATTTCAATACTTGTGCCGCTTATCGCCTTTGGATCAAATGAAGAAAGTGGAGCAGCAACATAAAATGGAATACCAAAATGCTTAGCTAAAATTGCTACACCTAAAGTACCTATCTTATTTGCTACATCACCGTTACGCGCAATACGATCGGCACCAACTATAACAGCGTCTATGAAGCCTTGCGCCATTACATAAGCAGCCATATTGTCGCATATAAGAGTAACCGGAATGCCAGCCCTAGATAGCTCCCACGATGTAAGGCGCGCGCCCTGACCTACAGGACGTGTCTCGTCGGCAAAAACTCGGCGCACCTTACCTTGCTCATGCGCTGTATATACAACCCCAAGCGCCGTACCATAAAAAGCAGTTGCCAAACTTCCCGCATTGCAATGTGTCAATATATTGCTGCTAGGTTTTATAAGTTTCGCACCAGCTTTCCCAATAGCTCGACATGTTGCCTCGTCGCTAGCTATAAGCTGACACACATACTTACATAATGCATTAAGTATATCGACGGGTTTATAATCATCCGCCAAACATTCATTCATAATTGAAAGCGCACCATCAACTTCATGTCTCAAATTTACAGCTGTAGGTCGCGCCTCTGCAATCATGTTTCCCGTAAATTCCATACTTAGCTTATATAGCTGCGGGTCAAACGATTGCTCGTCTATTACAAATACCCTGTCGAAATCAGCTGCGTCCTGCCTAAATGTATCTTCACTTGCATAACAAAATTCAGAGGCACGCAAGGCTACAGCCGCAGCACCAGCAATACCTATAGCAGGTGCCCCGCGCACTACAAGCTGTTTTATGGCATTAATGACTTGACGCCAATCGGACGTACAAAAATACGACTCATCATAAGGCAATTTCGTCTGATCTAACATAACCACAATGGGAACCCCGTAGGGAACATGGTTATCAGACACGAATGCGGCAACTGCCGAAGCAGTCGCCGCATCTATATTTTCAAGATCGTCCTGCCCCACACGCACAAGGCGAATGGTTTTTGGAAGGTCTAAAGCGGTCAATTAGTCTTCCTTAATTGATGCCTGTGCCGCTGCCAGACGTGCTACCGGCACGCGATATGGTGAGCAGCTTACATAATCAACTCCTATGCGGTTGAATGTATGTATAGAGTCAGGATCGCCACCGTGCTCGCCACAAACGCCGCAAACTATATCGGGATTGCCCTCGTGTCCAAGTTCAACACCCATACCAACTAGCTTCGCAACTCCGCCTTCATCAACAGTAGCAAACGGATTTACCGGCAACAGATGCTCAGACAGGTATGTAGGTATGAACTCACCTTCCACATCGTCGCGACTGAAGCCGAATGTGGTCTGCGTAAGATCGTTGGTGCCAAACGAGAAGAAGTCTGCCTTGGTAGCTATTTCGTCAGCAGTAAGTGCTGCACGCGGCAACTCTATCATGGTTCCAATAGGAATCTCTAATTCAACGCCGGCTTCCTGCGCTACTTCAGCTATAACGCCTTCAGCCTTACCACGCATTAAAGATAGCTCATTTACAGTAGATACCAGCGGAATCATAATCTCTGGTTTAGGATCTAAGCCTTCTTTCTTCAGCTTAGCCATAGCCGACGCTATAGCGCGTATCTGCAGCTCAGGCAGTTGCGGATACATTATGCCTAAGCGAACACCACGCATACCAAGCATCGGGTTCTGCTCAACAAAACCATCAATCTTCTCTAGCAATTCGCGCTTTTCAGCCAAGTCGGAAGCGGATGCCCCGCCCGCCTCTAAGCGAGCTATCTCAACCTCTAGTTCACGTGGATTATCCAAGAATTCATGCAGTGGCGGGTCAAGCAGGCGAACAATCATCGGCAGACCATCCATCGCCTTTAGCATTTCATAGAAGTCACCAACTTGCACCTCATATAATTGCTCTGCAGCGCGCTCACGGTTAAGTTCATCATCATTAAGAATATAAGTCTGAATTATTTGCTTGCGATCGCCCAAGAACATATGCTCGGTACGGCAAAGACCAATTCCTTGCGCACCAAACTCGCGCGAAAGTTTTGCATCCTCTGGATTATCAGCATTAGCGCGCACACCCAGACGACGGAATTCGTCAGCCCACTCAAGAATAGTATCAAGATCGCCCGTCAGTTCAGGCTTAACCAGATCTACTGCACCTAACACCACAATGCCAGTTGTACCATCGAGCGAAATCAGATCGCCTTCGCGTATTACCAAATCGCTACCAGCAATTTGCGCTTCTTTCTTCTCGGCATCAATCTTGAGTGCCTCAACACCGCATACACAAGGAACACCCATGCCACGCGCGATAACTGCAGCGTGCGAGGTTTTACCACCATGCGAAGTTAGAATGCCCTCAGCAGCTATCATGCCAGCAAGGTCGTCCGGGTTGGTTTCCCAACGCACAAGCACGCATTTACGCCCAGCTTCTTTGGCAGCAACAACATCAGCTGCACTAAACATTGCCTCACCAACAGCGGCACCGGGGCTAGCATTTAAGCCGCGCGCCACAACATCATATTTCGCATTCTTGTCAAACTGCGGATGCAGAAGTTGATCGAGCTGTTCGGGTTCAACACGCATAACAGCCTCGCGCTTATCAATCAAGCCCTCTTCAACCATCTGGATAGCAATATGAAGCGCAGCAGCAGCAGTACGCTTACCTGCGCGTGTTTGAAGCATCCAAAGTTTACCTTGCTCAATAGTGAATTCGATATCGCACATATCACGGAAATGGTTTTCAAGAATAACAAAGATATCTTCAAGCTGCTTACCAGCCTCTTCAAGACCATCCACATTCTTCAACTCAGCAATAGGACTTGTGTTGCGAATGCCAGCAACAACGTCTTCGCCCTGAGCATTTACCAAGTAGTCGCCGTAAAATTCTTTTTCACCGTTTGCGGGATTGCGTGTAAATGCCACGCCTGTAGCAGACGTATTTCCTTTATTGCCGAAAACCATTGACTGTACATTAACAGCGGTGCCCAAATCGTCCGCAATCTTGTTCTTCTTACGATAAAGAACCGCACGCGGGTTATTCCAGCTGCCGAACACAGCTTCAATTGCCAGTTGCAGTTGAATCATCGGATCTTGCGGGAACTGCACAGTGCCGTCTACCACAAGCGTCGGGTAATCTTCAGCAGAAACATTCTGGCTAAATATGCCTTTGAATACATCTACAAGTTCCTGTAAGTCTTCAGCGACAAGATCGGTATCACTAGATACGCCTCTGTCGTTTTTCATGGCAATAATGGCATTTTCAAAAAGATCGCCATCTAATCCCATAACAACATTGCTGAACATCTGAATAAAACGCCTATAAGAGTCCCACGCAAAACGGGGATTTTCAGTCTGTGCAATCAGACCATTTATGGATTCATCGTTCAGACCCAGATTCAACACAGTATCCATCATGCCGGGCATGCTCATAGGAGCGCCAGAGCGAACTGACACCAACAGCGGATCTTTTGCATCCCCAATCTTTTTGCCCATGCGCTCTTCCAGATCGGCTCTGTACTCGGCTATGGTATCAAGCGCACCTTCAGGCCATACATTACCTGCATTGGCATATTCCATACAGGTCTGGCAGGTTATGGTGAAGCCCGGCGGAACCGGCAGCCCAATGTTAGCCATCTCAGCCAAATTAGCACCTTTGCCACCGAGGATTGCCTTCATATCGGTATTACCCTCGGTAACATTTTTACCATTCGCGTCGTTTCCAAATGCGTAGACGCGCTTCACAGAATCAGACACCTTGCTCTCCTTACTTGATAGCCTTTGCCATCTGTGCCACGGGGCTTTTGCCACCGCGCTTAACTCATGATATCAGCGGGCGCAGGATGATTGCGCAGGTAGTGGCTTAGAATCTCTTGAGCGGCTTCCTCAACGGCGCGTTTGTCAGTGCGTACCACTATACAACCTAAACGCCGCATTAACTCGCGAGCCTTTTCTAAGTCGTTATAGATGTATTCCATATCCGCATATTCGCTTGCAACACTTTTAGCATTTCCTAGACGGCGAATGCGAATATCGGCAAGCACCTCAGGACTTGTCATTAGTCCAAAAAGGCGCGTTTTATCCACATCGAAAATTTCTTTTGGAGGCTCGGTGTTTGGGTCTAGCGGTACGTTCGCTATGCGATATCCATGCTGCGCCAAATAGATTGAAAGCGGCGTTTTGGACGCACGCGACACACCTAAAAGTACCATGTCGGCTTTTGTTAAATCTTGCGGATTTCGCCCATCATCATGTTCTATAGTGAACTCAAGTGCGTCCACTCGCTTAAAGTAATTAATATCTGCCACACGCAGAGCGCCGGGGCTACATTTAGGATCAAGACCGCTAACTTGCGATATAGCCTCTATAGGGGCAGTAAGCAAATCTACGCCGTATATATTATCTCTACCCTGTATCCATTCTGAAACTTCATCGCGCATTTCGCGGTGAACAAGCGTGTAAAACACCAGCAATTTATTGTCGCCTAGCTGTTCAACGTGATAGCGCACATGTTCTTCAAGATGGTCGCGAATTTGCTCAAAAGAAGTAACCTTGCCTAAAACCTCCACCTTGGGGTTAGTTACTCCAAATTGAGCAGCGGCAGCTTGCGCCATTGTACGCGCTGTTTCGCCTACAGAATCGGATACGACATGGATTGTGGGAAAGCCCTTAACAACCGAAGAGCCTTCCCCTAAAAAGCCATTCATAACTTATTTCGATTTCGCCATGACCGAAAAATCAGCCACACCAGCAAAAACGCCAGTAAATTTATTGAGCAATTTTATACGGTTTTCGCGCAGCTCAATATTTTCATCCATAACCATGGTTTTATCAAAGAAATTGTCTATAGGACCACGCAGATGCGCTAGCTGAGTAAGTGCCGTATTATAATCGCCACTTTCAAGCGACTTATCGACTGCAGCTTGAGTATCTGCAATAGATTGCGCCAGTGCACTTTCCGATTCACTGAACAACGCGGAGTTGTAATCAACCCCAAGCGCAGAGTCGCGCAAGTTATTCGCTCTGGCATAAGCGGTTGCTAAATCGTCGAATGTATCAGGCGCTTCATCGCGCGCCGCTTCTAGAGCACGCACGCGCTCTATTAGCAGCACCGGCTCTACTATGCCAACAGCCCCAACCGCTTCAACCGCATCCGCTGAACTACCAGAATCGCGCAGTAAAACGCGAGTACGAGTTAGGAAGAAGTCTTCTACGGCGCTTTTAACATCGGCAACGTTGAAGCTAAGACCAGATTCTTCATATATACGAAGTGAATCCTGTATAGCTTTGGAAAGAGAGATGTCTACACCTGACTGCATTATTGCAATAATGCCCAGTGCCGCTCTGCGCAGCGCAAACGGATCAGATGAGCCGGTAGGTGCCTGATCAACCGCAAAAAGACCGCAAATTGTATCTAGCTTGTCAGCCATCGCAACAATGCGCCCCACAATATCGCTAGGAACATCATCACCTGAGAAGCGAGGCATATAGTGTTCAGCTATGGCACGCGCCACTCGCTCTGTTTCGCCCGACGCTTGGGCATAATATGAACCCATTATGCCTTGGACACTAGTAAATTCCACAACCGCATTAGTAACCAAGTCTGCTTTTGCCAACATTGCCGCACGCTCAACATCTACACACTCCGCATCGTCTAGCGAAGCGTCGGCTGCTAAGCATTTCGCAAGCTGTACCACTCGCTCTGTCTTCTGGCGCATAGTTCCCAGCTGCTCTTGGAATACAACTTCATCTAAGCGGTCAACATAACTAGAAAGAGGCTGCTTCAAATCTTCCTCGTAGAAGAATTTTGCGTCGTATAGCCTTGCTGCGACCACACGCTCATTGCCATCAATAATAGTGGCTTCGCATTCTGGATTACCATTGCTAACAACAATAAAGCTATTTGATAGTTTGCCTTTAGCATCATAGAGCGGGAAATAACGCTGATGCATAAGCATTGCATCTACAATAATCTCTTCGGGCACCTGTAAAAATTCTTCATCAAAAGTGCCAACCATAACCGTGGGATACTCCGAAAGATTTATGACCTCAGTTAAGGTTTTTTGCGGAAGTTCAGCGTTGCATCCAGTTTGCGCTTCTGCCTTCTTGACACCTTCACGAATTACTTGTTCGCGCTCATCTTGACTGGGAACCACATTCGCCTTACGCACAACCTCTAGCAACTCATCTGCAGAAGATACCTCGTGTGGTCCCGGGCTTAAAAACCTATGTCCATAAGTAAATCGCCCAGAAGAAACATTAGCAAAACTTACCGGCACAACATCGCTACCAAGAAGCGCACACAGCCAACGCACAGGGCGGCTAAAAAGCGCCCGCATATTTCCCCAGCGCATAGACTTAGGCCAGTATATTGACTGAATTACCCCACCTAAAACGTCGGGTAGCAAATCTACAACATTCATTGCAGGAGTTTCTACAGTGGCAAATACGTATTCCACGCCGCCCTCTTCTTTGCGCACAAGCGCTGATGGCTCTAGACCCTTGCCGCGCGCAAACCCGATTGCGGCTTTTGTAGGCTGACCGCCCTCGTCAAAGGCAATTTCTGTCTTAGGTCCGCGAAATTCTTCCACTGTGCGCTGTGTCTGCAATGCAACATCATCCACAATTGTAATAAGCCTGCGCGGGCTAGAGAAAATTTTTACCTCGCCATGCGGAATTCTCTTAGCATCAAGCGCGTCTGGCATAATTTTTGCTAACTGAACCGTAGCTGCTTTTAAGTCAAACGCAGGAATTTCCTCGGTGCCTATCTCGAAAGCAAGTGTGCGTGTGTCCGCCATGTTTATTCACCTTCCTTCGAGGAAGCCTTGTCCTTAACCCCTACAACGTTTTCCATATACGATTCGCAACATGCCTTCGCTAAGGTACGCACGCGCAAAATGTATGCCATGCGCTCAGTTGCCGAAATTACCCCGCGTGCATCTAATAGATTAAAGGTGTGGCAGCATTTCAATACTGAATCGTAAGCCGGAAGCGGCAATTTTGCCTCTAGAGTGCGCATACACTCCGCCTCACGATCGGCAAATTCCTTAAAAAGAAATTCCGTATCGGCTACTTCAAAATTGTATTTTGAATATTCGCGTTCATTTTCAAGATACACATCGCCATATGTAAAAGTAATGCCATCGCTTCCACGCGACCAAACTATATCGTAGACAGAATCGACACCCTGAACAAACATTGTCAGTCTCTCAAGACCATAAGCAATTTCAGCTGGCACAGGATCGCATTCAAAACCGCCTACTTGCTGGAAATATGTGAACTGAGTAACTTCCATGCCATCAATCCACACTTCCCATCCAAGACCCCACGCACCAAGAGTTGGAGACTCCCAGTCGTCTTCCACAAAACGCACATCATGCGCTGAAACGTCTATCCCGATAGCCTCAAGCGAACCGAGATAGAGGTCTTGAATATTGTCAGGAGATGGCTTGATAAGTACTTGGAACTGATAGTAAAACTGAAGGCGATTCGGATTTTCGCCATATCTACCATCAGTTGGACGGCGACAACCCTGAACATATGCGGTACGCCAAGTTTGCGGACCTAACGCACGCAATGTAGTAGCCGGCGCGTTCGTGCCAGCCCCTACCTCGTTATCGTAAGGTTGCAGCACTACACAACCCTGATCTGCCCAATAGCGCTGTAAATTCATTATTACATCTTGAAAGGTTGGTGCATTCGGATTTGCCGCACCTCTTGCCTCAGACTTCATATCCACATCCCCAATAGTTTTATCACATCATGCGCCGTGATCGCGCGTACTATTCAAGCAGCCCAAAACTGCTTATAGGCCAGTATTTTAGAACAGCTTTCCCAGTTATCGTATCAACAGGGATAGAGCCAAAATATCTGGAATCCTGCGAATTGGTTCTATTATCCCCCATAACCCACACTTCACCTGCCGGAACGGTGTAAGGATATGTTATTGAAACGCCATAAGCCGTAGTAAGCGGATAAGATGGCAACCCATTTGTATAGGGTTCGTCTAGTTTTACACCATCTACATATACGCTTCCATCTTTAAGACTTACCTTCTGCCCCTCGGTGGCAACAATGCGTTTTATAAGTGTTCGCGACGGAATTTCGGGATCGGCAAATGTAACTATATCGCCACGTTTTGGTTCGCTTACGTAATAGCTTATCTTTTCGGAGAATACCATGTCGCCAGTCATAATGGTTTCTTCCATCGAACCAGAAGGTATCTCGTATGCTTGGAAGACGAATGTACGCAAACCCCAAGAAAGTGCAACAATAAGCACTACCATTCCTAAAATGGAAAGAAGGGTGTACCCTATATTCTTTTTTTTCGGCTCTGCATGTTCGCCTGTATACATCCTAAAATACTCTTCCTTTTCGCCTGCGTACACCCAAAACACTCTTCCTGATATACGAATAGCCCTGACCCGATAAGCTCAATTCACACAAGCGTTCATAATAACGCTAAAAAGCTAACTTACGGCTCTGCGCTTAAAGATTTCAAATATAAGATATCGTTAGAAGATAAATCGCCGCAATCGTAGGCTTGCTGGATAAGATCGGGACGCAACTCTGCTGTACGCTTAAGGCTCATTTGCCGCCGCCATGTCTCTATATTGGCATGATGCCCTGAAAGCAAAACTGCCGGTACTTCCATTCCGCGAAAATCTGCCGGGCGCGTGTACTGTGGATACTCAAGTAAACCATGAGCAAACGATTCGTCATCGGCACCATTTTCTGCACCAAGTACTCCCGGCAATTTACGAACAACAGCATCTATAATAACCATCGAAGCCAACTCGCCACTTGTTAGCACATAGTCGCCAAGTGACACCATATCAGTTGCAAGGGTATAAACACGCTCGTCCATCCCCTCGTAGTGGCCGCATACAAACAAAAGCCTGCTGCTTTGCGCCAATTCGCATGCATATGAATCATCGAAAGTACGACCCGACGGTGTCAGAAAAATTACCCTAGCGGAATTGCCATCTAATCTTTGCTGACCGCCCTCAGAAGCGCCACCAAACCCCAGAATATCTTCAACAGCTTCAAATACAGGTTCGCATTTCATAACTAAACCAGCACCACCACCATATGGATAATCGTCAGTTGTGCGATGCCTATCATATGTCCAATCGCGAAGATCAAATGCTTCAAACGAAATAATGCCGTTTTCTTGAGCGCGTTTCATCATAGATTCGCCCATAACAGAATCGTACATATGCGGAAAAGTTGAAAGTGTCTGAATAATCACAGTTACACCTCCAATATTCCAGCTGGAAGATTCATCTTAATTCGCTTATTGGCATCATCTATGGATATAAGAAGTTCATCTACAAGTGGAATGAGTTTTTCTTCCCCACTTGATAGCTTTAATGTAAGTGTAAGCTGGGTTGGATGCTCAACACAATCGCAAATGGTTCCAACCACATTGCCCAATTCGTCTTCTAACGACCAGCCACTAAAACCATCATACATAAGGGCCATGCCAAGTTCTTCATTTAGGCTTTCTGCCGTATTCTTGGCAACTTGCAAAGACACAAGACAATGACATCCAACAAGAGCGTCCAAGTTAGAATCGTTTGGTAAATCAAAATGAACAGTTGCGCAATCAGTATCTAAACCAGAAACCTCACGAACTTTTGCATTTCTGGGAGCATCAATTTGCGGCGGCACAAAATGTATCCGCATATCCGGCTGCAAAAGAAAAGGCAGACCCGTTGCCGCTTTAACAACGAACCCGCCTTTTGATTTCTTCAGTTTTACTATGGTGGCAATATCGAGCCACTCGCTCACTAGTCGATCAACTCCACATCTACCATATAGTCACTACGAGATGCAGCTGCCCGAGTGAGCGTGCGGATAGCCTTTATGATGCGACCCTGACGCCCTATAACTTTTCCAGCATCATCGGGATTAACGCGTATCTCGATAAGAATCGACTGATCTTCAACTGTTGAGGTAATCTCTAGTTCTTCAGGATTCTCAACAATAGGCGCTACAACAGTCTCAACCAGACCGACCAGATTCTGCTCTATCTCTGGCATGTTAAGCTTCCTCGCGAACCTGCTTCAGAAGGCGCTCAACAGTATCAGTTGGGCATGCACCCTGAGAAATCCATTTATCGACTTTCTCCATGTCGAATTCAATCTTCTTAGGGTTGCTGCAAGGATTGTATCTACCAACCTCATCGACAAACTTACCGTCGCGCGGACAACGCGAATCAGCTACAACAATTCGATAGTATGGCCTTTTCTTTGCGCCATGACGCGCAAGGCGAATCTTTACCATGAAGCGAAAACCTTTCTTCTGTCTTAATAAGCAAAAAATCAGCAATTGCTAATGTTATGTCTTACGGGCATTTTCTGCAAGGTACATCCGTGGAAAATTCTACAAATACGTTATTTAATCCAAGTAAACATACCGCGAATCTTCTCGCCAGTCTTTTCTATCTCGTGATCGTTAATAGCCTCTCGCTGCTCGATAAGCCATTTATGACCGTTCTTGCAATCATTAACAAACTCCTCGGCAAAGCTGCCATCTTGAATTCTGCCTAGAATCTCTTTCATGGCGGCACGGCTTTGCTCGTTTATAACCTTTGGACCGGCATAGTATTCGCCATATTCAGCAGTATTCGAAATGGAGTAATTCATAAAGTGAATGCCGCTCTCATACATTAAGTCAACTATCATCTTCATTTCGTGATAGCACTCAAAATATGCAAGTTCAGGCGGATATCCAGCCTCTACCAGCGTCTCGAAACCAGCCTTAACAAGCTCTACTACACCACCGCAAAGAACAGCCTGTTCACCGAACAAATCTTCTTCAGTTTCCTGCTTAAACGTTGCCTTAATAACGCCAGAGCGCGCACCGCCTACACCCCATGCGTAAGACAGAGCAATATCCCAAGCGTTGCCCGTGGCATCTTGCTGCACACAGATCAGATCGGGCACACCAGACCCTTCGGTATATTGACGGCGAACAATGTGTCCCGGACCTTTCGGAGCACACATTATCACGTTTACATCCTCGGGCGGCGTTATGTAGCCATAGTGAATATTGAAACCATGTGCAAACGCAAGAGTATCTCCCGCCTTCAGATGCGGAGCAATATGCTCTTCATAAACCTGTGGCTGCAGTTCGTCGGGAACCAGCATCATGATAAGATCTGCTTCCTCGGCAGCGGTGTCCATATCAACCACTTTCAAACCCGCTTCTTCAGCAGCCTGAATGCTCTTAGAGCCTTCGCGCAGACCCACCCGAACATCGCAGCCAGAATCCTTTAGGTTCAGAGCATGAGCATGCCCCTGACTGCCATAGCCTATAACAGCTATCTTCTTCCCTTGGATGATTGACGGATCGCAATCCTGCTCGTAATAAATTGTGACAGCCATTGCTTCTTACTCCTTGTCTACTAGGCTGATTATTCCTTTGTGTTGCGCGACATTGCAATTTTGCCGGTTCTAACTATTTCTTTCAGACCGTATGCACGAAGCAAATCTTCAAGACCCTTTAGCTTCTCGGCATCGCCTGTCGCTTCTATAGTAAGAGAATTCTTACCAACATCAACTATCTTTGCTCGGAATACATTGGCAATTTCTATTATCTCTCCGCGGCGCTCTGGCGCAGCATTCACTTTTATAAGCACCAATTCTCGCTCTATTGCGCCTTCGTCGGTTAGGTCGGTAATCTTATGAACACTAATAAGTTTGTGAAGCTGCTTTGTAATTTGCTCATAAGCTACATCATCGGCGTTTACTATAGCTGTTACGCGCGACATTGTGGGGTCTTCCGTAGGTCCAACGGAAAGAGATTCAATATTGAATCCGCGACGAGATATAAGACCTGTTACACGCGATAGCACACCCGGCAGATTCTCCACTAAAACAGAAAGGACATGCTTCATTATTCCACACCCCTTTCTTTTTCAAATTCCTCTACTTGCATTCGTTCCTTTTTATCTTCAGGATCGCTTTCCCAGCGCCCACCGAACTGCGCATCTATTACAGCGCAGGGCGATTTCGGTGCCACACTTTCGGGCATGTCGGTTCGCACGGCACCCACCGCAACATCTATAGCACCCATAACATCATCTAGTGCCGCACCGGGAGCCACCATCGGATACACATTCTGTTCAGGCGATATTTTCACATCTAACAAATAAGGTCCCTCAGATGCAAGCATTCGCGCCAATGCTTCGCTTACCTGTGCTGGCGATTCTATACGCTCACCTTTCCAATTGTACGCATCAGCTAACTTCACAAAATCAGGATTGGGTTCAAGAAGTGTCTGCGAATAGCGCTCGCCATAGAAAAGTTTTTGCCACTGATGAACCATACCCAATGCGCGGTTGTCCATAATAAGCACCTTCACAGGTACATTATTTATTGCGGCGGTAGCCATTTCTTGCGAATTCATCTGAAAAGAACCGTCTCCCGCAATGCAAACAACCTGCTTGTTAGGACAAGCTATGGCAGCCCCAATAGATGCCGGGAAACCAAAGCCCATAGTTCCTAAACCGCCACTAGACAAAAATGTGCGGGGTAGTTCTCTGTCAACAAACTGGTGCGCCCACATCTGGTGCTGCCCCACTTCTGTTACCACAATAGAAGATGTGGGGTCTAGCTGGTCGGACAATTCTTTCATCACAAGTTCGGGAATAATTTCGCCTTTATCGTCACCCACATTCGGATGATAGAACGGATAGCGCTCGCGCCACTCGCTTATAAGAGCAAGCCAATCTGATGTATCGGGTTTCGCATCGTCTTTCTTTAGCTGTTCAACCATGCCAGCCAAAACGCCCTTCAAATCGCCCACAATAGGAACATCAGCTTCGCGCACCTTTCCTATTTCGGCAGGGTCTATATCGATATGAACGACTTTAGCGTGTGGCGCAAATTCCGATAATCTGCCCGTTACCCTGTCTGAAAAACGCGCACCTGCAGCTATTATCAAATCGCTTTCAGTCATAGCTAAGTTTGAATATTTTGCACCGTGCATACCAACCGCACCCAGACTTAGTTTATGCGATGCCGGAAATGCCCCCTTGCCCATAAGCGTACATACAACCGGTATCTGCATCATATCCGCAAGTTCTATAAGCTCGTCTGTAGCATCGGATGTAACAACACCACCACCAACATATAGAATGGGCTGCTTAGACTGCTCTATTAACTTACATGCGGCGCGTATTTGTTTTGCATTTCCTCTGTATGTGGGTTTATACGATGCTATGTTTACCTCGTCTGGATATTCAAACACCATAGTGCTGCCAGCTAAATCGCTGGGTATGTCTATCAGAACAGGACCGGGACGCCCGGTAGATGCAATATGAAATGCCTCGCGGAAAGTCTTTGTTAGCTCGTCGGTAGATTGCAAAAGAAATGAATGTTTAACCACCGGCATAGTTATACCAACAATGTCAGATTCCTGAAATGAATCTGTACCTATAACTGGTCGCGGAACCTGACCAGTTATAACAACCATAGGAATAGAATCCATATACGCAGTAGCTATACCTGTTACCGTATTTGTAGCACCGGGACCACTGGTAACTATGACAACTCCGGGCTTTCCGGTAGCTCTAGCATAACCATCAGCCATATGGACGGCACCTTGCTCATGGCGCGCAAGTACATGGTTTATCTGCTTAGAGTCGTAAAGCGCATCGTATATCTTGATAGCTTGCCCACCGGGATAACCAAATACGGTGTCTACTCCCTCCGCCTCAAGCGACGCTATTATCGCCTCGGCACCAAGCATCTTCTTCCCCTGTTTGGCGGTTTTAGACCCCATGCCTTTAGGCGCACCAACACTAGCAGCACTTCGCCGCTGTGCTTTCAAAACGGAATTCTCTTTCGTAGTTTTATCGCTCATTGCACATACGCTCCTTCGTCTGCAGAAGAAACTAAACGCGCATACTTAGACAGCACACCGTGGTCGTGCTTTGGCGCAGGTGCCACCCATGCCGCCCGCCTACGCTCCATCTCGTCGTCCGAAATATTCAAGTTAAGCTTTCCGCCATCTATATCTACTGTAATAGAATCGCCTTCTTCTATAAGAGCTATAGGACCACCAGCTGCCGCCTCTGGACTAACATGCCCTACTGCCGGACCTTTTGTCGCGCCAGAAAAACGCCCATCGGTTAAAAGTGCAACGCTTTTTGACAGGTCCATTCCTACAATAGAAGACGTTGGAGTTAACATTTCGCGCATTCCGGGTCCGCCTTTTGGTCCCTCATAGCGAATAACTACAACATCGCCCGGGTTAATTCCGCCTGCGTTTATTACCTCACACGCTTCTTCTTCGCTTTCAAATACACGGGCAGGACCGGTGTGACACATCATGGAAGCATCTACTGCCGACTTTTTCACAATTGAGCCGTTTGGCGCAAGATTGCCATGCAAAACTCGCAAAGCACCCTGCGGGCTAAATGGGTTGTCGTGTTTGCGGCAAACGTCCCCATCGGCTGGTTTAGTGCAGTTTTCTATATATTCATCCATAGAGCCCATGCATGTTATAGCGTTCATATCCAAAAGACCAAGTTGTGCTAGTTCGTGCATAACTACAGGCACACCGCCCACTTCATACAAATCAGATAGCGGTCTAGGTCCACTCGGCTGCAGCTTAACCAAATGCGGAGTACGCGCACTAGCTGCATCCCAATCATCCATAGTAATCGGATGACCCGCAGCCCGCGCTATGGCTGTAAGATGCAGTACGGTATTAGTGGAACCACCAAACGCCATATCGCATTCCATTGCGTTATGAATGGCTGCTTCGCTAACAATGTCGCCTATCTTCACATTCTGCTCTACCAGCTCCATAATTTTCATTCCTGCGTCTTTAGCTAATCGTATACGCTCGGAATATACAGCTGGAATAGTACCGTTACCGGGAAGCGCAACACCTAACGCTTCGCAAAGACAATTCATCGAATTTGCTGTAAACAACCCTGAACAGCTTCCGCAAGTAGGACAGGCAGTGTTCTCGTAATAAGCCAGTTCTTCCTCGGTCATATTGCCGCTCATAACCGATGCTGCGCCATCGAAAAGCGTATTCAAATCGGTTGTAGGACCGCATCCTCCGGGCTGGCACCCAGCCAACATGGGACCGCCAGACACAAACACGGTAGGAATATTTACCCGCAGCGCACCGATTAGCATACCCGGCACTATCTTGTCGCAATTAGGAATGCATACGATGCCATCAAATGCATGACCCTGTACTGCGCATTCCAGCGAATCGGCTATAACCTCGCGTGACACTAAAGAATAGTGCATGCCGTCATGGTTCATAGCTATACCATCGCACACACCTATTGTTGATATTTCAAACGGCACGCCACCTGCCATGCGAATGCCAGCGCACACAGCCTCTGCTATTTTATCCAGATTGGTATGCCCGGGTATTATGTCGTTTCTAGAATTAAGTACCGCAATGAAAGGGCGCTCCATTTCCGCATCGGTTATCCCATCAGCCTTTAACAAACTGCGATGCGGTGCCCTAGCTATTCCTTGTTTAATTTGATCGCTTCTTAGTGCCATGCCGCTCCTTTCTAAAACAAAAAACTCGACCAAAGCCGAGCCGAGACGTAATATCGAAAGGCGCGCCGCAAACAGGCGATCCACTCGACGGTAACGGTGTCACCGGTTCGGCTTTACTTGTCAACCATACCTAGACGGTAAGTCTTACAGATACAATTGCGTTCATGCTGAACTGCTCCGAGGGGGCATTCAGAGCGCGCATCCACCTGCTCTCAGCAACCGCAGGCTCTCTGTGGGATGCGTTGACCCTTACTATCCTCTTCAACGCATTTATCTATGAACTTGATTGCAGTATACGCTTTAGTTTGGCTTATGCAAGAAAATTAATGACCATTGGCAGCATAACCTTCTTCTATTATCCCCTGCTCTACTAAGTCATAACTAATTTTGAGATATTCATCCACAGAACCTTGGATGTAATCTAAATGCCGTTGCTCAACATGACCAACCACGCGCCCGGGAGTTCCCATAACAAGCGACCCATCAGGTATATCTGATGTACCAGTGACCACAGCACCGGCAGCTATCAAACAATCGCGCCCAATATGTGCGCCATCTAGCACGATGGCTCCCATACCAATTAAAGTGTGGTCTTCTATTACACAGCCGTGCACAATAGCTCCATGTCCTATTGCTACATCGTCTCCTATTATGGTTTCGCCACCCACCGGAAGATGCACACAAACAAGATCTTGCAAATTCGTCCTTTTACCTATGCGAATACGTCCGCCGCAATCGCCACGAACAACAGCGCCAAACAGCACACAGGCATCTTCATCTATTTCCACATTGCCTAAAACCGTTGCATTACGAGCAATCTTTGCGCTAGGGTGAATTTTCATACAGTCGTAATTCATATGCCCTCCATCTTATATGCGCTGCAGTAGTGTTTGTATAAATAAACAGAAATCAGCTTCGCGATGCTTTGCAATTTCCAGCACTTCTTCATCTGTAGGGTTTGCACCCTCTATCCCACATGCCATATTAGTACACATAGACATACCAAACACTCGCATCCCTATATGACGGGCTGCAATTACCTCTTCGCATACCGACATAGCCACCGTATCGGCACCCCATGTGCGAAACGCACGTATTTCGGCAGCTGTTTCAAAACTGGGACCTAACAACCCCAGATAAACACCTTCATGCACCGGTATTCCCAATTCGGACGCTACACTAAGACCAAGCTTTCGAAGTTTTAGGTCGTATGCCTCATACATACTAAAGAATCTACTTGCTATGTTATTCGGGCTGGCTCCTGCTACAGGATTTCTACCGGTGAAGTTGATATGGTCTTTCATAATGCAAAAATCGCCGACTTCATAGCTTTCATTTATAGCGCCGGCTGCATTTGTTGTTATTAGCGTTTGGGCACCAATAGCCCCCATTAACCATATGGGATACGCAACTTCTTGCGCAGTATTACCCTCGTATCCGTGCAGCCTGCCCTGCATACATATCACACGTTTGCCACCCAATATACCGGCTACAAATCTGCCGACATGACTTGTAGCGGTAGATGTTTTCATATGGGGCACATCTGCAAAAGGAATAAAAATTGCATCTTCTATACGCTGCGCCAATGGACCCAAACCCGATCCAAGAACAACGGCTATTTCAGGAGAATAATCTCCCAACTTATCGCGCAACACACTTTCAGATTCCCGCAATTTTTCTACAAGATTCTTACCATCTGGCACTTTTATTACCTTTCTTCAAGACGCGCAACAATCACTCGAGGTTTACCTGCAAGATCGTTTACAATTCGCACTCCGTTAAATCCGCTATTGCGGGCAAAATCCGCCGCAGAATCTAGGCATGTTTCGTGCAGCTCTACAGCCAGCACACCGCCTATTTTCAAAGCAGATCTTGCCCAACAAACAATGCGCCTATAAATACTTAACCCGTCTTCTCCCCCATCTAATGCCAACGCTGGTTCAAAAGCACTAACTTCAGAAGGCAAATGCTGCATAACAGCACTGGGCACATATGGCGGATTTGAAACTACAGCATCAAACGTGCCCAACAATTCACTATCTATGCCGCTGCCTAAATCGCATTGCAAAACCTGAACCCTGCCGGAAAGACCCAAGCGTTGTACATTTTCTTCAGCCAGATCTGTTGCATGCTGCGATATGTCGGTAGCAACAACCCTTATGGCGGAATGCTCATAGGCAAGCGAACATGCCACACATCCAGAACCCGTACATAAATCGGCTACATATATGGAACTAGATGCCTCTATCGATTGCTCAGATGCCTCCTCATCTAAAGCCACCTCTGGCATGTTTTCACCGGGCAAACTGTCTATATAATCCTTCGCTCTTGGTCGCGAAGGTGGTGGCAGTTCAGATAAAACCTCGCTTACCAAAACTTCAGTCTCGGGTCTGGGAATTAACACGCCTTTGCGCACTTTTATATCTATATGACGAAACCCAACTTCGCCTATTATGTATTGCAAAGGTTCGCCCGCCGCGCGCCTCTGCACAGCCTCGCGCAACACGTTGCGCTCTTCCATAGACAGAGGTTTGTCGAAATTTGCATATACCTCTATACGAGATAAACCGGTAGCAAACGACATAAGTTTTTCAGACGACAACCGCGCATTCGCATCTTGCTTGCGCTCCAAATAACCAATTGTCCAATCCAGAGCGCTTTTGATTGTCCATACATCGCCGAAAGCCACTAAACAGCAGCTTCCAACTTTTGCGCCCTATCAGCAGCTTGAAGCGCAGTTATAACATCTATTAAATTGTCGCCCATTAGCACGCCATTGTAGCTAGAATTAAATCCTATTCTGTGGTCGGTCACGCGATCTTGCGGTCCATTGTAAGTGCGAATCTTCTCAGCTCTATCGCCCGTACCAATCTGCGCTAGTCTTTTAGCACCTTCCGCAGCCTGCTGCTCAGCCAACATTTTCTCGTATAGACGCGCACGCAAAACACTCATAGCCGCTATTTTGTTTTGAAGCTGCGACTTCTGATCTTGCGACTGCACAACAAGACCTGTTGGCAAGTGAGTAATACGAACTGCCGAATCGGTTGTGTTTACGCATTGACCACCCGGACCACCCGCACGGAATACATCTATGCGCAGATCGCCCTCGTTGATTTCAACCTCTACCTCATCTGCTTCAGGCAAAACTGCCACAGTAGCAGTAGATGTATGAATGCGACCTTGGCTTTCTGTTTTTGGAACACGCTGAACTCTATGCACGCCGCTTTCAAATTTCATAAGCGAATAGACATGATCGCCTTTCACTTTGAACTGAATTTCTTTATACCCGCCTGCCTCGGAAGGAGATATGTCTAACGTTTCAGTCTTCCAGCCCCTAGAACTGGTGAAACGCTCGTACATTTTATAAAGATCGCCCGCAAATATCGCAGCTTCATCACCACCAGCAGCAGCGCGTATCTCTACAATGATGTCTTTTTCATCAGCCGGATCTGCCGGTATTAACATGAACTTTATATCTTCTTCAAGTTGTGGCAATTTTGCTTCTATGCCGGCTATTTCCTCCTGAGCAAATTCTTTCATATCCGGATCTGCCAGCATTTCTTTTGCCGCTTCCAGATCGTCTATTGCACCCACATACTCTGCTGCCGCCTTTGCCAGTGGACCCTGATTTGCATATTCCTTAGCTAGCCTGTTGTATTCTTTCTGGTCAGCCAAAACTGCAGGGTCGCCCATCTTAGCCTGCAATTCAGAATAGGCTTCCATGAATTTCTCTAGTTTTTCGCGCATATTAACATCTTGCATCTTAGATTCCTTTTGACCGTGAAAAATGCGCACCTCAAGTGCGCATTTATGTTTCACGTTATTCTACCAATTATGTCAACTTTGTTGTTGTAATAGATACCGCGCACACGAATCGGCACAATTAGCGCCGTCGGCGACAGCGGTAGAAACTTGTCTAAGCTCTTTCGTGCGCACGTCTCCAGCCGCAAAAACACCAGCAATACTAGTATTGCCCATCTCGTTTGCCACGATATAGCCGCTTTGATCTAACTCCACTTCGCCTTCTAAAAATTCTGTGTTAGGAACTGTTCCTATAGCAATAAAAACAGCGGATAGAGCCATTTCGCACACCTCGCCCCTCATGCGGTCGCGAATACGCACGCCAGATATTGCTCCATCGTTTTCTATGAATCCTTCTACAATTGTATTCCAGACAATTTCAACATTTGCAAGCTCAGCTAGCTTTGTCTTATATATAGCGGCTGCACGCATTTCGCTACGCCGCACAAATATATAAACTCGCTTACATATACGCGAAAGATAGATTGCATCAGCAGCGGCAGTATCGCCACCGCCCACAACACAAACATCTTTGCCTTTGAAGAAATTGCCATCGCAAGTTGCGCAATACGACACGCCGCTTCCCAAAAGCTTATCCTCGCCCGCTACGCCTAATTTCGCAGGTCGTGCACCGCTGGCTATTATTATTCCTTTTGCGAAAATCTTACCCGACACAAGATCGAGACGCTTCATAGAGCCAGATAAATATGCGCTAGTTACTTCATCATATATTGTTTCAACGCCAAAATGTTGCGCCTGTCCATGCATTATTTGAGATAACTCATAGCCACTTGTAGACTGATTGAATCCGGGATAGTTTTCGAGATGCTCAGTCAAAGCCATTTGTCCACCCGGAGATATATTTTCTATTAGCGCCGTACTTAAACCAGCACGCGCGGCATACATAGCGGCTGTCAAGCCGGCGGGTCCAGCGCCTATAACGGCAACATCGTAAACCTTTGTAGCGCCATTAGATTCGTCAGCCATAGCATCTCCGTCCTATACACAGGTAGCCCCGCACAAGCAGGGCTACCGACATAACATGCAAACTACAACATTTGTAATAGCTGCTGCTTAGGTACTGCGCCAACCGTTTTTGCCTTAATTTCGCCACCCTCAAAAACTATTATGGTAGGCACGCTGTTTACTTTGTAGCGTGCAGCCACATCGGGGCTTTGGTCGATATCTAACTTATATACATCAACTTTCCCCTCAAGTTCACCGGAAAGTTCATCTATAACAGGAGCAAGCCTTTTGCACGGTCCACACCAAGTAGCAAAAAAGTCAACCAACACGGGTCGCTCCGCTTTTAAAACCAATGAATCGAAATCAGCAGAACCGATAATATGACTCATAATTAACACCCTTCTTTCGCAAACTGCCTATTTTACTAACTACTATTATTGCGTTATGAACATCAATACTAACCGAGAAACAAAGATGTGTAACCATATCGCAAAAATTCGTCAGCATATTGCACATTCTTTAAAGCGCAAGCCATATTATTGCGCTATTCTTTTCCGGTACCAAATTGCACGAAACTTGGTGTGGAGAGTATAAGAGCGGTAGAAAATGGAACAAACGGAACTTGTTACCTTATTGGCTATATCAATATGCGCTTTCATATGCCCTATTGCATCTGCAGCTATACCTAAAAAACTAATCCCCGAAACGGTGTTTCTACTTATCGCCGGCATGATTGTAGGACCGCACGTCTTAGGAATCGCACAGATTGGCGATGCCATTACGTTGCTTTCCGACTTAGGTCTTGGTTTTTTGTTCCTTTTAGCAGGCTACGAAATAAATCCAAAAGAAATCACAGGCAAGGGTGGACGGAACGCCTTTTTCACATGGCTTGTAACGTTTGGCATAGCTGTAGCCATAATTATTTTTATTCCCAGTTTTCATAGCAACGAATTTGGATGGCTAGCCGTTGTAATAGCGCTAACTACAACCGCATTCGGAACGCTAGTTCCCATATTAAAAGAGCGCAACCTAATGCAGACAAATATTGGGAAACTTATTCTGGAGTACGGAACATGGGGAGAAATATGCCCCATTCTTGCTATAGCATTTATCTTATCTACACGATCTACTTGGGTTACTGTTTTAGTTCTAGTCGTTTTTGCAGCTATTGCCATTGCAATGGCTGTTATACCGGCTAACATACGTCAAAAAAGCGAAGCGTTTGTGAAACTTATGTCCGACCACGCCGAAACAAATGCACAACTTACAGTTCGCGCAGTTATGATATTGCTTATTGGATTAGTTGCACTTTCAGCCATATTCGATTTAGATATTGTACTGGGCGCTTTTGCCGCAGGGTTTGCACTACGATTTATACTGCCTGCGGGCAACAACAGCCTAGAGCATAAATTAAATGGGATAGGCTATGGCTTTTTCATTCCGCTATTCTTCATAGTCAGCGGTGCAAAAATTGACCCAAGTGCCGTAGGAGAACATCCTCTTATTCTGATTCTGTTTATAGTTATGTTGCTGCTTATACGCGGTATGCCTATCTTTGTTTCTTTATCAATACGACAAGACACGAAAAACCTAGATACACGCAGCCGGGCAACAGTAGCAATTTATTGCACTACCGCATTGCCTCTTATAGTAGCTGTAACCAATGTGGCTGTGGGTGCAGGTGCTATGACAACAGACACCGCATCTCTTTTGGTGGCAGCAGGTGGCATTACCGTTTTGATAATGCCACTACTAGCATCTCTTACACTGTACGCTATAGACAAGAACAGCAGCCCTACGAGCAAAAAGCAGAATTAGAGCGCTGCATCGCGTATAACATCTAGGAATTTCGTGCGCGCCCATGCGCCTTGGTCGCCCTCAGACCTATCGCGAACAGACACTGTGTGCTCTTCAATTTCCTTGTCGCCCATTATGACCATGTAAGGAATCTTTTGCTGTTGAGCCTTTGCAATTTTTACTTTCATAGGCTCGTTTTGATCGTATAGCTCTACACGACCGCCAAGAGCAGTTATCTCACCTGCAAATTCTGCTGCCGCTTCTTTATGCCTATCAGCAATAGGAATAACAGCCGCCTGAACAGGTGCAAGCCAAAGCGGTAAAGCTCCTGCATAGTGCTCTATCAATATACCCAAGAAGCGCTCAATTGATCCGAAAATTGCACGATGCAGCATCCATGGACGCTGCTCGGTGTTATCAGCTGCTCTATAAGTTAAATCAAAGCGCTCGGGAAGATTAAAATCTATCTGAACCGTAGAACACTGCCATGTACGACCAATAGCATCTTTCACCTTGATATCAATCTTGGGTCCATAGAAAGCGCCATCGCCTTCGTTTATGTCATAGGTTAAGTTCTTTATCTCGCATGCTTTTCGCAGAGATTCGGTCGCATGATCCCACATATCATCAGAGCCGATCGACTTCTCTGGGCGAGTAGATATTTCTGCCTCATATTCAAAGCCAAAGGTCGTCATTATATGATCTACCAAATCGAGAATAGAGCACACTTCATCAACAACCTGATCGCGCGTACAGAAAATATGCGCATCGTCTTGCGTGAAGCCGCGGGCACGCAACAGACCGTGCACAACGCCGCTCATTTCATGGCGATACACAGTACCGAATTCAAAATAACGAAGGGGCAAATCGCGATATGAATGCAATTCGCTCTTGTACAGCATTACATGCCCCGGACAATTCATCGGCTTTACGCCATATTCACTTAGGCGAGGTTCTTCATCGGTACCTTCGTTAATGTTGAAGAAATACATGTTCTCGCCGTAAAAATCGTAGTGACCGCTCATCTTCCATACATCGGCATTGTAGATATGTGGAGTAATAACTTCTTCATACCCTCGCGCATACAAATCGCGACGCAACCATTCCTGCATAGTGCGTATAACGCGCGCACCTTTAGGAAGATATAGCGGAAGACCAACACCAGCTAGCGGATCCATTGTGTATATTCCCAGTTCACGCCCTAGCTTACGGTGGTCACGCTTCTCCGCCTCCTCTAGGCGAACTAAATATTCGTCCAAATCTTTCTTCTTGAAGAAAGCTGTGCCATAGATGCGTGTTAACATCTCGCGATTCGAATCACCTTTCCAATACGCACCAGCCGTCTTCATTAATTTAAACGCGCCAATCTTTCCAGCAGAAGGCATATGCGGACCGCTACACAAATCAACAAAATTTCCGTGGCGGTAAACAATTATTTCCTCGTCAGCCGGCAGATCGGCAATATGCTCTAGCTTCAATCGCTGATCGGCAAAAATGGCTTCAGCTTCGCTGCGGCTAACCACTTCACGAACAAATGGCTCATCACGTTTTATTATCTCTGCCATTTTTTCTTCTATGGCTGCAAAGTCGTCAGTAGATATCGGATGCGACAGTTCAAAATCGTAGAAAAAACCATCTTCAGTTTGTGGACCAAACCCAATCTGTGCACCCGGAAATAGAATTTGCACAGCCTCAGCCATCACATGTGCAGCCGAGTGGCGCATTATTCCCAATGCCTCTGGAGACTTTTCAGTAATTATCTCAACGGTTGAACCCGGCACAACCACAGAATTAAGATCGGCGAAAACCCCATCTATCTTGCCGGCAAGAGCTGCACGAGTAAGCCCTGCACCAATTGACGATGCAACGTCTAAAACCGTGGACTCTTCTTCTAGCTCTTTTGTAGAGCCATCAGGTAAATTGACTATCATATGCTACCTCTATTATCTGAAACTTATTTATCACTAGACGATGAACGATTGCGCGAAGATGGCGATGTAGCGTTTCTCCTGCGCCGTGGTGTTCGCGTAGAACTAGAACTCGACTGCGACGATCTAGCGCCTCCAACTGGAGTGGCGCAGTATGGGCATATTGTCCAAGCTGGATCGAGTGCATGATTGCAATGCGAACACAAGTTTTTCAACTGCGTATGACAATTCGGGCAGATAACGTATTCCGCCTCGACCGGATACCCACACGTAGCACACTCGCCATATTTGAGAAGCTGGCGCTGTTTCAAAGCCACTTCTAGCTCTTGTTCATCTCGATCGATCTGAAGCATAGGAGGCCGCATTAAGCAATATGCTATTAGACCAACGATGGGCACAAGAGCTACTATTCCCCAAACATACCAAGTAACTCCACGCATGTAAGCATCGCGCACTACCCACACAATGGATAGAACATAAAGCACAATCAACAACACAATTACAACAGTAAATGCCGTTTGCATTTGCGGTGACCATAGCTGCGCGAATAATTCGCTCATTCTACTCCCCCCATTAATTTTGCGGCACGAAGCCGCACTACGCTAACTACTTGTAGCGCGTTAGAGATTATAGCAAACATATGTATTTCGCCTAGCCGCCTCAAGCAATGTCCTTTAACTGTGCATTTAACTTATCGATAACATCTTCCAACTCATTAAGATGATTACGATCTTTCTCTATTATTTCTGGAGCAGCCTTCTTCAAAAAGCCTTCATTTGAAAGCTTGCGACGCAACTTCTCTGCATCGGCTTCGGTTTTATCCAATTCTTTTTTAACGCGTTTGCATTCGGCGTCGAAATCTACATGCCCAGTAAGTACTGTATAAATCTCCAAATCGGAAGATAGAGTAGCTGAAGATTCGCTAGGCTTGACAACGTCAGAACCCACTATAAGTTCTTCGCAGCGTCCAAGCGACTCTATCGACATGCGCTGACCTTCTATAAGTGCACAATCTTCATCGGCAGCTTTCACATACACCTTAAGCTCTGTTTTAGGTGACAAGCCGTAACGAGCACGCGCAGATCGGACGGCACCAACAATATTACAAACCAACTGCACAGCCCGCTCGGCATCCGCATCTGCATACTTTGCCAACAAAGAAGCATCGGGCCATTCCGACACAATAAGCATAGGTGCAGCAGAAGCGTGCGGAATTTCCTTGTATATTTCTTCAGTAATAAACGGCATAACCGGATGAAGCAGCCTTATAGCCTGTTCTAGCACAAACACCAAATTCCGCTGACACGCCAACTTATCCGCCGGATCGGATTGGTCTGTCAATCGACTCTTTGAAAACTCTATATACCAATCGCAAAACTCATTCCAGAAAAAGCCATATAGCTCACGTGTCATTTCGCCAAATTCGAAAGCGTCATAGGCATCATCAACCGCTTTTGCCAAATGCGCCAACCTAGAAAGTATCCACTTATCAGCAGCTTTTACTGGTTCCGGTTCGCCGGGCACAAAACCATCCATATGCATCAAGACAAACCTAGCAGCATTGCGAACCTTATTAGCAAAGTTTCTAGCGCCTTCAATTTTTTGGCGATCGAAGCGCATAGCCTGCGCACCCGTTACTTGCGTAAGCAGACCAAATCGCATGCCATCGGCACCATAGTCTGCCATTAGCTCTACAGGATCTACGCCGTTTCCACGCGATTTACTCATAGGTTTGCCATCGGCACCCATAACTGTAGGATGGATAATTACATGCTGGAACGGAATCTTGCCTGTACAGTATTCCGAAGCCATTACCATACGAGCCACCCACAGACCCATTATGTCTCTAGCAGTAGAAAGAACCTGCGTTGGGTAATACTTTTGAAGCTCTGGAGAATCGTTACCCATATCTCCCCAGCCCTGCGTGGCAAATGGCCATAGCTGCGACGAAAACCACGTATCAAGCACATCTTCATCTTGGCGAACAGGCGCACCACATTCGGGACACACCTCTATATCATCGACACTTGCAGCTTTCCAACCGCACTTGTCGCAATAAAACATCGGAATGCGATGCCCCCACCACAATTGCCTAGAAATGCACCAATCCTTCAAATTTTCGAGCCAATCAAGATAAACCTGCAACCAGCGTGCGGGGTGGAATTGAATTTGACCACTTTCAACCGCTTTCGCAGCCGGAGCCTTCAGTTTATCCACCGCCACAAACCACTGTTCGGAAAGCCAAGGCTCTAACTTATTGTGGCATCTATAACAATGCATAACAGAATGGTCATGTTCTTCTATATGGTCGAGTAAACCCAACTGCTCAAATGCGTCCACAACAGCGGCGCGCGCTTCGTCGCGATCCATGCCGCTAAACTTTCCAAAGCCTTCAACAACATGCGCTGTTTCGTCAAAAATATTAATGCGCTCAAGCCCTGCTCGCTCACCCATCGCAAAGTCATTCGGATCATGCGCAGGGGTGGTCTTCACAGCACCAGTACCAAAACTGCTATCTACATAAAAATCGGCAAAAATGGGAATTTTGCGACCAACTATGGGAAGGTCAACCGTCTTTCCAATCAAATCTTTATAGCGCTCATCTTTCGGATTAACAGCAACACCTGTGTCTCCCAGCATAGTTTCGGGACGCGTAGTAGCCACCACAAGATACTCAATATCGCCAACAGGTTCGCTTAGTGGATAGCGTAAATACCAAAGACTGCCATGCTCGTCTTCATATTCAGCCTCATCATCGGCAATAGCGGTCGTGCAACTAGGACACCAATTCACTATACGTTTACCGCGATAAATAATGCCATCGTTGTACCAATCAACAAAAAGCTTGCGAACCGCACGGCTAAATTCAGGACTCATTGTAAATTGCTCATGCTCATAATCGCAGCTGCAACCCATAGAGGCTATCTGATTCACAATAGTGGTGCCGTATTCTAAGCGCCATTCTTGGCAAGCCTCAATGAATGCTTCACGACCTATTTCGCGGCGATTAATACCCTGTTCAGCTAAGTGTTTATCTACTTTAGTCTGCGTAGCAATGCCGGCATGGTCGGTACCAAGAATCCACCGGGTCTGCATTCCTTGCATACGCGCACGTCGAATACACGCATCTTGAATAGTGTCGTTTAAGGCGTGACCCATATGTAGCACACCAGTAACATTTGGTGGCGGAATTACTATCGTATAGCTCTGGTTAGCCATTTCGCCGAAACCGGCACTACGCAAAAAATATCCCGCATCGCGCCATGCTTCGAAAATGGGTCTTTCACGCTCTGAAAAGCCCTCTTTAGATGCAAGTCCAGCGTCCGACATGCTTAATACTCCTAGTCCAATTCGTCGTCTATTTTCAATTCCCCAACTTTTTCTATACGGGGGAATGTGTCGCCCACAATATCGCTTTTCTTCACATTGACGCGCGTTTTGCCATCCACTTCGGGAAGATCGTACATTACATCGTTTAGCACTCTCTCGCATATGCTGCGCAATCCACGAGCGCCAGTGCCGTGCTCTACCGCTTCTTTTGCTATTGCCTCCAAAGCATCAGGCTCTATAGTCAGCTTCGAATCCTCATATTCAAACATACGTCCATATTGCTTCACTAAAGCATTTTTCGGTTCAGTAAGAACGCGCACTAAGTCTTCTTCTGTCAGTTCATCTAAAGAAGTTATAACCGGTATGCGTCCGACAAATTCAGGAATCATTCCATATTTATTGAGATCTTCCGGAAGCACCTGTGCCAAAAGTTCAGCTTCTGCTTGCTTTTTTGACTGCGGCACTTCAGAGGCAAAGCCAAGACCGCTCTTGCCCACGCGCTGTCCAACTATGTCAGACAAACCGACAAAAGCACCACCCAATATGAACAAAATATTGTCAGTATTGATAGGGATAAGTTCTTGCTGAGGATGCTTGCGTCCTCCCTGCGGCGGCACACTAGCATCGCAACCCTCCATAATTTTTAGAAGCGCTTGCTGCACGCCTTCGCCAGAAACATCGCGCGTAATAGACAGGTTTTCAGCTTTACGAGCTATTTTGTCTATCTCGTCAATATAGACAATGCCTATTTCAGCGCGTGGAATATCAAAATCTGCTGCTGTTATAAGTTTCAGCAATATGTTTTCAACATCTTCGCCAACATACCCCGCTTCAGTTAGCGTAGTGGCATCGGCTATGGCAAACGGCACCTTCAACGTGCGAGCCAGCGTTTGGGCAAGAAGTGTTTTTCCGGAACCAGTAGGTCCTAAAAGCATTATGTTGCTCTTAGCTATTTCAACATCATCAGCATCGGATTCTAAATCCATGGTGATGCGCTTGTAATGATTGTAGACAGCAACAGAAAGTGCCCGTTTAGCTGCCTCTTGACCCACCACATGCTCAGATAAACGCGCATGTATCTCGTGCGGCGTAGGCAAGTCTCCTAAAAGCTCCGCCGGACTCAAAGTTGGCTCTGCGCCTTCTTCATAGATACCATCTTCGCCAACCTCAATGCGTACCCCCTGCTCAGCATGAGCACCACGCACGGCAGCATCATCCACATCAGTACCCCAGTGCCGCGCCGATAGCCCAATGTCAGCCATCATGGCATCCGCACAAACCCCAATGCACTCATCGCATATACATATCCCATTTGGAGCGCTTATCATTGACCGCACTTCACTTGCTTCCTTGCCGCAAAAAGCGCAGTACATTGGATTGCCGTTGTTGTAGTCACCCTTGTAATTCTTACCAGACATCTTCCTCGCTCTATTCTAAAGTGTGGGCACTCATTCAAACTAGCCTATTATAAAAAAGCTTGCGCCGGTTTTGCCCGACGCAAGCTAATGAACCGGATTTTGTCGCCCTTATTGACCGTGATGGAAAATAATTTCGTCAACAAGACCATAATCCTTAGCCTGTTCTGCAGTCATGTAATTATCGCGCTCAGTATCTTTTTGTATGGTTTCCATATCTTGACCGGTATTTTCAGACAGAATCTTATTCAAGCGCTTACGCGTTTTCAACATGAAATCAGCCACAATTGCAATTTCAGTTTGCTGACCCTGTGCGCCGCCTAAAGGTTGATGGATTAAAACCATGGAATTCGGCAGACAGAAGCGCTTACCTTTTGTGCCGGACGACAATAATACAGCCGCCATAGATGCACACTCGCCAATACATATAGTAGATACGTCACACTTAATGAAATTCATCGTATCTAAAATACCTAGTCCGGCGGTAACGCTGCCACCCGGAGAATTGATGTACAGACTAATATCCTTATCAGGATCAACGCTTTCCAGATGTAGCATTTGCGCTACAACTGAATTTGCAACATGATCGTCAATCTGCTCACCCAAAAAGATGATACGATCATTCAATAATCTTGAGTAGATATCGTAGCTGCGCTCTCCGCGAGGCGACTGCTCGATAACATACGGAATTAGCGCATTATTTACTCTCTCAATAGCCATTTTTTCTCACTTTCGGATCGCGTTCGTTTTCTCGCCCTACATTATACCGAAGGCTAAAAAACGCCTGCGCATTTCCTCCATATATGAGCCAAGCCGATCCTATTCTGTGCTCTCTTCATCTGTGGTTTGCGCTTCGGCATTGGCACTTTCATCTGATTTTTCAGATTCCTTCTTGGCAGCTTCGGCTTCTTGTGCGCGCTTAGCAAAGTCAACCTCAACTACCTTAGCGCCATCCATTATGTTTTCCATAGCTTTAGAACGAACAAGTTCTTCGCGAATCAGATATAAACGACCACTGTCTCGCCATTCTTTTTCAAGGTCTTTCGCGCCTTCGCCTGCCGCTACTTCAAACTCATGACTTACATCTTCATCGGTGGCTTCTATTCCAGCATGACGCGCCCAAGCATCCAAAGCCATATCGCGCTTAACTTCATCTTCCGCCTGACGCTTAACATCTTCCTTAAATTGGTCAGAATCTATACCTTGCTGCATAAGGTAGGAATCAAAACTTGCACCAGAGCGCTGCAGCTGCGTGAAGAAATCTTGCAGAAGTTGCGATTCTTTCTGCTCTGCCATACCTTCCGGAACGTCTGCATCCACGCGCTCAATCAGTTTAAGCACGCACGCATTTTCTTTAAGGCGCGGCAGCATTGCCTCTTTCTGATCTTCAATAGACTGAGCAACTTGCTTCTTCATATCGTCTAGGCTTTCGAAGCCCATTGTTTCTTTAGCCCACTGTTCAGTAGCTTCTTCTTGTTGGTAATGTGCTAGCAGCTGCTTCATCTGCTCTTCTATCTCTGCTTCGCTAGCACCGCTTTGCGGAAGCTCTATCTCCAAAGCATCGTAAGACGTAAGTTCTATCTCGGGGCGCACAGGCAAAGTGAAATCGAACGTAAAATCGCTACCTTGCACTATCATTTCGTCAGATTTTCCGAAATCGGGCTGACCGGCAGGATAAAGTTTTTCTTCTTCTATTATTTGCGGATACGTATCATTTATTAGATTTTCGGTGGCGGTAGCCATTACCGCTTCACGACCAAGCGCATTATCAACAACCGGACGAGGCGCTTTACCCTTACGAAATCCGGGGAAGTTATAACGCCTTGCAAAATCTTTGTAAGTCTTTGCAATATACGAATCTACTGTTTTGGCCTCTACGGTAGCACTAACAGATACTTTATTGTCTTTTTGTGAATTTACTGTTATCTGCACGGGTATTCCCTTTCATAATTAGATTAGTATTAACACGATTTGCTATGGTATCATATTAAATCGTGCGCAACGGGCTTTATAGCTTACGCAAAAGTGCGGGCGTGGCGGAATTGGCAGACGCGCCAGATTTAGGTTCTGGTGGGTAATCCCCGTGAAGGTTCAAGTCCTTTCGCCCGCACCATTCAAACATTGTTATTCACAATGCTCACATAGTTCTAGTTTCTGCCAAAAAATACGAGCAGTTACCGTGTCTTCTCACCACATCACCCCAATCTGCGTTACAAACAGCCAGTAAATCTAACTTTTGCATACATTAGGGGTAGAATACGAGCATTGTTCAACCTGGGAGGGATGTTAGATGGACACTGAGAACAAAACTACACAAACAAACCAGCCGGAGAAGAAGCGAAATCTCTGGCAAAAATACACCGATATCAGCCTAATAAAACGCATAATAGTAGGTCTTATTATTGGCGTTATTTTGGCACTATTAATACCAACCGATGCGCCAGAATGGGCTTTAGGCATAGGTGAGATAATCTCACTTCTGGGCAATTTATTTGTAGCCGCATTGCGTGCGGTTGCCCCTATACTTGTTTTCTTCTTGGTTATAAGCGCACTAACCACAGCAAAAACAGCTGGCTCAATGAAAACTGTTATTGTGCTTTATATTATAAGCACGCTTGTAGCAGCGTTTGTTGCGGTTATTGGCAGCTTCATCTTCCCGATGGAACTCACCCTAAATGTTGCAGAGCAAGTTGAACAAACCTCGCCATCCGGAATAGGGGAAGTTCTATCAACCATTCTTATGAACATTTGCGCAAATCCAGTAGATGCGCTTGCAAACGCAAACTTCATAGGCATACTTACTTGGGCTATAGTGCTAGGAATTGCCCTGCGTGCAGCTAGTCCCAATGTTAAAGAAGTATTCCAAGCCATATCCGATGCTGTTTCTATTGCTGTGCGTTGGGTAATCAACTTGGCACCGTTTGGCATTATGGGTCTTGTTTATACATCCGTATCA
The DNA here is from genome assembly GCF_011039055.1 of Adlercreutzia sp. ZJ154. Taxonomy (NCBI): domain Bacteria; kingdom Bacillati; phylum Actinomycetota; class Coriobacteriia; order Eggerthellales; family Eggerthellaceae; genus Adlercreutzia; species Adlercreutzia sp. ZJ154. The sequence goes on along the minus strand of NZ_JAAKEF010000001.1, from coordinate 4,269 downwards.
ACCAGCGGACTTGATATATTTGTCGAATACGGGCAGCTTATACTGCTTCTTGTAGGTTGCATGCTGTTTATCGCCTTTGTTACAAATCCAATAATTGTGGCTATATGTACGAAACACAATCCCTACCCACTCGTACTGCGCTGCCTTAAAGATTCCGGAATAACAGCGTTCTTTACACGTAGTTCGGCGGCAAACATACCCATCAATATGGAGCTGTGCCGTAAATTAGGACTTAACAAAGACAACTATTCTGTATCTATTCCGCTTGGTGCAACAATAAACATGGCAGGTGCCGCTGTAACCATTACCGTTATGACCATGGCAGCAGCTCATACGGTAGGTCTATCGGTTGACCCAATAACAGCTGGAATCCTTTGCGTATTGGCAGCCGTTAGCGCATGTGGAGCATCTGGCGTTGCTGGCGGATCTCTTTTGCTAATTCCTCTTGCATGTTCATTGTTTGGAATAGATACAACTGTCGCGATGGAAGTTGTAGCCATTGGCTTCATAATTGGCGTAGTGCAAGATTCGTGCGAAACAGCCCTGAATTCATCCTCTGACGTACTATTTACTGCCACAGCTGAATACAGACAGCTTCAAAAAGAGGGCAAAGAGTTCCACCTTGGAAAGGATGCGTTTTCACTAAGCGAATTAGATTAGGAGAAACACATGTCTAAACTAGATTCAGGTATTAGCCGCGAAGCCGCTTTCGAGCTTCTATCCCAGCACAACAAAGAGGAATTTCATATAGAACACGGCAAAACCGTTGAACAGACCATGCGATATTTTGCTCGCGAATTTGACCCAGAAAATGAAGATTTCTGGGGAATCGTAGGGTTGCTACACGACTTAGATTGGGAAGAGCATGGCGACGAACCTATGATGCACACCATATACGCAGCAGATGATATTCGCGCAGCGGGCGGAAGCGAAGAGCTTATACGAGCCATACAAACACATACTTCAGACTTCAATACCGAGTTGCCCCATCCCGAACTTCAAATGGAGAAAATACTTTTCGCCACTGAAGAATTGACTGGTCTTATAGGTGCTGCTGTAATAATGCGTCCCTCAAAAAGCATTATGGATTTCAACGTAAAATCATTGAAGAAAAAGTTTAAGGATAAGCGCTTCGCCGCCGGAGTAGACAGAGATGTTATAACCAGCGGAGCTGAAATGCTAGGCTGGGAACTTGATTATTTGTTCGCACGCACAATAGAGGCTATGCAGTCTTTTGCTCCCGACCGCGATACATTCCAAGCTACTGAATAGAAGAATAACCTGCATCTGGTAATAAACATAATTACAACAAGCGACAAACAGCGACAAACCCCGGCTTTAAGTTATAAGCCGGGGTTTGTTTTTCTTCGAATGCCAGTAACCATATTTAGGTCCAAAGCCCAACATGAATGCAACGGTAACAACAAGTGCTGCAAGTTCGGCAACACTAACTGAAAGCCATATACCATCAATGCCCAAAACCATCGGCAAAAATATAACCGCAGATGTCTCGAACACAAGTGTGCGCAAAAACGATATAGCCGCCGACACAACGCCATTGTTTAATGCTGTAAAGAAGGATGATCCATACATGCTAAAACCCATCAACAAAAACGCGATGGCATATATGCGGAACCCGTGCACAGTAAAATCTCGCAATTCGGCATCGTAGCCAACAAATACGTCAACTATAAGCCCCGCAAGCAACTGCCCAGCCACAAACATTAAAACGCCGCCAACTCCAGTGTATATTAGCCCCTTTTTCAACAGGCTTTTCATCTCTATTTTGTTTTTGGCACCATATTGATAACTCATCAATGGTGCCGAGCCCATATCGAATCCCATAAATATTGCGGCAAAGATTAGTACAACATAGGCTATAACACCATAAGCCGCCACGCCGTTCTCGCCAGCAACTTGCATAAGCTGAAAGTTATACAGCATAGAAACTATCGACATCGCTATGCTTGTCATCATCTCGGATAAACCGTTAACGCATGTTTTACCCAACGCTCGCGGCATAAAACTTGTCTTCCCCAAGCGCAAAAAGCTTTTATTCTTTCGAAAGAAATATATCAGCGGTATACCACCACCGAGAATTTCCGATACATTGGTAGCCATTGCCGCGCCAGCTACACCCCAATCAAGCAGACCGACAAACACTACGTCTAAAATCATGTTTGCACAGCCAGCTATAACAATAACGATCAGACCAAATGTGGGCTTACCAGCAGTAACGCAGAAACTTTGGAATACGTATTGCAAAACATAGCACGGTAGCGAGATCATAATAATGCGCCCGTAAAGCACGCACATCCCAACCATATCGTCATTTGCACCAAGGAAATAAGCTATGGGTTCAAGCGTAATTATTCCCACTATCGCAAGAATGAATCCAAGAACTATGGCTGTATACACAATAAGCGAGAAATACCTATTCGCCAGCTCATCTCTGCCTTCTCCGCGAGTTTTCGCCACTAACGCGCTGCCACCCGTGCCAAACATAAACCCAACAGTTGATAAAATCATTATTGGAGGCATTATTAGGTTTACAGCAGCGAAAGCGGTTTTGCCCGCAAAATTAGATACACATAGCCCGTCAACTATTCCATACAGCGACGTAAATACGAACATAACTATAGAGGGCAATGTGAACTTAAGCAGCTCTACCCAATTAAAATGCTTATCCATAGATACAGGCATATCAATACACACCTAAACGCTATAAGTTCTGTAAAGTTGTTTTGCTAATAGCCTAACCAACTAAGCAAACCCACACAACCATCTGCGATATCGGAATATGTTTCCTCAAAATTACCTGTATACCACGGGTCGGCAACGTCTCTGTTGTTTCCCGCAAATTCCATCATCTTGTGAAGCTTATTCTGGGTATCTTTGCCAAATATGCGCTCCATACTGCGCATATTTGCGCTGTCCATGCCAATAATAACGTCAAAATAATTGTAGTCTTTAGGTGTTATTTGTCGCGCGGTTTTCCCTTTACAACTTATTCCTTCACGCTTTAGTATTTTCACGGTTCCCGAATGCGGCGAGTTGCCTATTTCGTCAGTTGTTGTAGCCGCCGATTCAATATGAAAGCACTCCGACAAGCCCCTTTTAGAAACCATATCTTTGAAAAGAAACTCAGCCATGGGAGAGCGGCAAATATTGCCGTGACAGACAAACAGTATTTTGATAGGCATCCTGTTCTTCATAAATTAAACTCCATGTATTCTTGCATTCATTCAAAACAACAACCGACTGCATAGCTTAAATCAATGTTCATAATAAACACCATTATTAAACATGCAGTAAATACACTGAAAAAATTTAGTAAAAAGGGCTGCGTGAAATCTAATTATTAGGTATCAAAATCAGAGTAATACATCCTATCTATATCGCTATCATAAACAGCTATTGAAAAGTTAAATGAGGATCTGTCTAACAATTCAGAATCATCACTACTATTTGCGCTGTCGGAATGTCTGTCATAAAAATAGTAGTAGCCGTTTTCAATCTCTGGAATTTTTGCTTTTCCGGCTAAATTATAATCATAGGTCATTCCATCTTTTTCTCCACCATGCATGATAAGTTTAAGGTTTTCAGACAGAGGAAGTTCCGTCCAGCCACTCAAATTTTCCAATGCCTTGTTCTTATTTTTCGAACAGTCCAAGATAAGATAGTACGACCCATCTCCATGAAAGCCGCCGTGAGTATCGGCTTCTTCTTCAATGATAAAATCCTTTTTACTAAACCCAAAATATTCTGAACTTTCGTTCTGCCCAGAGCAAGCTACCAAATTTAGCATGATAAGCAACCCCACCATAAGTAAAAATGCTTTCTTCAATACTTAACCCTCTCAGCCACTTCCCCGATGTTGAGCTATTTTTCTACTACTATCATTATGCTCTATTTTTGGGTTATCAAAGGGTTATTGGATACGCGCGCAAAAAGGCATATAGGCAGAAAAGTGTGTAAAAATTCATGCTGTTTTCCCTGTTCAGATACCAAATAGATGCCTCTGAAGTCGATACCGCTCGACTTTCATATAGGCAAAAGTGTGTAGGATTCTCACTTGACATCCCTGTTCAGGCAAGCTTTTTCTAAGAAAAAGTCAGTTATGGACAGGGGTGAGCGGTGTTTACTAGAAAATGTGCAATCTGTGGCGGCAAGATGAAGAAAAAGGATTTACAAGCCGGAAGGCAGAGGTGGAGATGCACCTTGTGCGGAGGCTCTAGCGTTAGGAGAAACGACACCACCGCAAGATAG